>JAIDJZ010000064.1 GCA_029051965.1 Paramuribaculum sp.
CCTTCCCTCCGCACCGGAATCGGCTAAAAAATAAGCTCGCATATTGTATAAATTAAATTTGAACACTTACTTATGTTGTCTGGTTTTATTGCTTTGTGGGTTGTTTGTGGTTTCTGCCGGGGGGATTTATCCGGCAGGCTCGGAATAGATTACGTCGAGCATTACTTCGCCTACGGCTTTGAGTGTGGCGGGGTCGATGTTGTCGAGGTCGTCGGTGACGGTGTGCCACGATGGGGGGAATGAGCCGGTCTGCGGGTTGGCGGTTTCGATTATGTCGATGCAGGGGATGCCGAGGGAGTTGATGTAGATGTGGTCGTCGACCACGGCTCCTCCGATTTGGTTGGGGAAGCGGTCGGCGTAGGGTGATGAGGCTGCGATTCCCCAGACGCGGTCGACGACGGCGGGTGCGTAGTGTGTCGAGGCGTATTCGCGGGGAAACCGGGCGTTGCGTCCGCCAACCATGTCGAGGACGATGCCGTAGGTGGGTCTGTTGCCGGGGCTATAGGGGGTGGAGGCGACCCAGTGCTGGGTGCCGAGGGCCCATGTGTCTTCTCCGTTTCCGGAGTCGGAGTCGGCGCCGTAGTCTTCGACGTCGGTGAAGAAGAAGTCTACGCCTATTTCGGGTCGCTGCTGCTGGAGAGCGCGTGCGATTTCAAGCATTACGGCAACTCCGCTGCCGCCGTCGTTAGCTCCGGGCACTGGCTTTTTGCGGTTTGCCTCGTCGGGGTCGCTGTCGGCCCACGGGCGTGTGTCGTAGTGGGCGACGAAGAGGATTCTTTTTGGTGCGTCGGGTCTGACGGAGGCGAAGATGTTGGCAATCGGCAGTTTTTTGCCGTCGAAAGCTGTGGTTTCGCCGCGCTGTACGCTAACGGAGTCGGCGCCGTAGGCTTTCATTTTTGCCACGATGAGTTCCTCGCATTTCCTGTGGGCGTCCGAGCCGGGGATTCTGAAGCCGAGGCTGACCTGGTCGGCCACTCGCTGAAAGGCGCTGTCGGCGTTGAATTCGGGTCGGGCGACGGCTGTCGTCTTATCTTCTTTTGCGTCGGTCTGTGGCGAAGTTGCTGTGGATCGGGATCCACATGAGATCAGTGTCATCAGTCCGATGCCTACTAACATTTTTTGCATTAATAATAAGTCCTGAATGTCATTTTGAACAATTGCGTTACAAAGATAATGACTTATGGCATGATTATGGCTGTCGAGGTGGCAAAAAAGGATGTGGGGCGGTTATTAAAGTTTGTTAAATTGTGGATTAGCAGAAAAAAGAAAAAGCTGAAAGTCGTTGACTTTCAGCTTTTTCAGTCGGGGTGACAAGATTCGAACTTGCGACCACACGCCCCCCAGACGCGTACTCTAACCGGGCTGAGCTACACCCCGTTTTGGTTATTGCGCTGCAAAGTTACGCTGATTTTTTGTTTCCTCCAAATGTTTTTGGAATTATTTTTTCGGGTCAATCCCGCTTCAGTAGCGTATATGCGGGTCAAATAGCGGTGGTTCAGGTGGATAATAATGGATGTTAAAAGAAGTGAAATTAAGAGAGTGCTTGAATTTAAACCGCGTTAACAGTAATACGCATGAACGGCAGAACCTTCAAAATAATCCTGAGGTCTTTTTTGGCGA
>JAIDJZ010000065.1 GCA_029051965.1 Paramuribaculum sp.
GATTCCGGTGCGGAGGGAAGGAGAATATCGAGATATTCGACTGATCGACAATCCGGAAGCGGCAGAAAAGAAGCAGCTGATTGTATAAAAGATTTTCGTTCACTTACTATCGTTTAAATTTGAACTCTTACTTATCATTCATAACGGATAGCCTCGATCGGATCGAGATTCGACGCCTTGCGCGCAGGATACCAACCGAAGAAAACACCTGTGACTGTGCAGACGACAAACGAAAGCACAACCGAATACATCTGAATCGAAACCGGCCAGTTGACAATCACTGTCACAAGCCACGACGCCAGAAATCCCAAAAGGATTCCGATAATGCCCCCCGTGACACTGATAATCACGGCCTCGATCAGAAACTGTGAGAGAATATCGATCCCTCGGGCACCGATCGACATGCGAAGACCGATCTCACGCGTGCGCTCCGTAACCGAGACATACATGATATTCATGATCCCTATACCTCCGACAAGCAGCGAGATTCCCGCAATGCAGGCCAGCAGAATCGTCATCATGTCGCTCGTCGAATTCATCATCTCGCTAAGCTCCTGTTGCGAACGGATGTCGAAATCGTCATCCGCGCCCTCCTTGATCTTGTGCCGGAGGCGGAGCATAGCCGTGATCTCTTCAATAGTCGCCTCTGTCTCTGCCTCATCTACCGCACTGGCGAAGATCCCCTGAATATAGTCGATGGCAAGAATACGTTTCATGACGGTCGTATAGGGAGCCAGCACGACATCATCCTGGTCCATACCCATCGAGTTCGTTCCTTTCGATTCGAGCACTCCGATGACCGTCAGAGGTATCGAACCGAAACGCACCACGCGCCCGATCGGGTCCTCTCCGTTGGGAAATAGATTGTCCACTACCGTCTTTCCCAATATGCAGACCTTTGCCGCTGTCTTGATGTCATGTTCAGTGAACATTGTCCCCTCAGCGACCTTCAGTTTCCGGATGTCCAGATATTCCGGAGTGATCCCGTAGATCGTCGAAGGATAATTGTTGTTGCCGAACACGAGTTGACCTCCGCTGTTGACCGACGGGGAGATCGCAGCCACACCCGGAAGCTCAGCCAGAGCCTCATAGTCCGAAACCTGAAGCGACTGCATGTCGTCTGAACTCTGACGCACACCGCCACGCTGCATGCTCCCCGGATGGATCATGATCATATTGGAACCCATCTCCGAGATCTGCGCCTTGATACTGTCCTTCGACCCTTGCCCGATTGCAAGCATCGTAATGACCGACGCAACTCCGATAATGATTCCGAGCATCGTCAGAAAGCAACGCAGCTTATTGTTGTTAAGCGCTTTGATGGCAATCTTGAGTATATTGATGAACTTCATTAGAGAGTGTTTGAATTTAAATCAAATTAAGACTGAGAGTATTTTGAAGTTTATACCTTTCATTCTGTTTTATTGTTAACGCAGTTTAAATCCGACACTCTCTTAATCATTGTCTTTGGGAAGCGCTTCGAGCGCCGACAGCGCCGACAGCGGTTCGTCGTTATACGTATCGGAAACCACCTTCCCGTCGCGAAGCATTATGTTGCGCGACGAATAGGCCGCAAGCTCGGGATTGTGCGTCACGAAGATAATCGTTCGCCCCTCGCGGTGGAGGTGCTGGAAAAGAACCAGAATGCTGAACGATGTCCGAGTGTCGAGATTTCCCGTCGCCTCGTCGGCAAGAATGATCACCGGATCATTGACCAGCGCACGCGCTATCGCCACTCGTTGCTGCTGACCTCCCGACATCTGGTTGCTCTTATGGTAGAGACGCTCTCCAAGACCGACCGACTTCAGCGCGCGGATCGCCCGCTCGCGCCGCTCTTGCGACGAAACCGAAGAGTTATAGAGCAACGGAAGCTCGACATTCTCGACCGACGTCGTTTTCGGCAGAAGATTATAGTTCTGGAAAACGAAACCGATCTTGCGGTTGCGGATGACCGCACGCTGATTCTTGCTCATCGTCCTGACCGAAATCCCGTCAAGCACATAATCGCCCGACGTCGGCGTGTCAAGACATCCGAGTATATTCAGCAGCGTCGACTTGCCCGATCCGGATGTACCCATGATAGTCACGAATTCTCCCTCATGGATTGTGAAAGATACTCCGCGCAGGGCTTTGACCGTCTCGTCACCGACCTTGAACTCGCGCCGCAGTTTCTCGACTCTGATTATTTCTTTCTTTTCCGACATTTTCTCTTTCAATAAGCTCTTATTTCTTTCCCGGACGCTTCGGTGCGAACGGACTTGTCTGACCCGAAGGCCCATTGCCCGGCGACGCAGCACTTTCGTCATAACCGACGGCCACTTTCGCCCCTGCTGGAAGCCCGCTGATGACCTGCGTCTTTATACCGTTGGACTCTCCGACCACAATTGCTTTCTGAACAAGATTCTGCCCCTCGACAACCCAGACAGTCTTCTCATTGGTCGCCACCTTCGACGGATCAAGTGGTTTGCCGGGAGTCGGAAGTCCGTCTCCCTCGGGTGCATTCGCCGGATTAAACGTAAAGGCCGCAGCGGGAAGCAGCGTCGCATCCTTTGCCTCCATGACATAGATCGTGATGGAAGCCGTCAGACCCGGGATAAGCTTGTGGTCGGGATTCGACGTCGCGACGATCACCTCATAGGTCACGACATTGCTCTCCGTTGTCGGACTGAGACGCACCTGAGTGACCGAACCCTCGAAGACGACATCCGGATAGGCATCGACCGAAAAAGTGACATGCTGACCGACTTTGACCTGACCAATGTCGGCTTCGTCGACATTGGCCACGACCTGCATATTGTCAAGATCGGCAATCGTGTAGAGATTAGCGACATTCATGCTCGAAACCACAGTCTGTCCGACTTCGACCTCGCGCGAGATCACAATTCCGTCGATCGGCGAATAAATCTCGGCATAATTCAGGTTCTTGGCCGCTCTGACCTTATCGGCCTGCGCCTTGTCATAGGCTGCCTTTGCGACCTCATAGTCCTTGCGGCTCGTCTCGAACTCATAATCGCTGATAAGCTGTTTGGCATGCAGCGCCTTGTCGCGGTTATAGTTTGTCAGCGTGTAGTCATAGGTGACTTTAGCCGACTCGACACTCGCCTCCGCACTACGCAGATCGCTCTCGAGAATCGTCTTCTCGATCTCGGCAATCAGCTGGCCTTTGGTGACGATCGAATTGAAATCGGCATATAGCTTGTCAATGATTCCTGTCACCTGCGTACCGACATCGACCGAGGTGGCCGATTCAAGTGTGCCGGTAGCCGTTACAGTCTCCGAAAGATCTCCTTTCTCGACCTCTACAGTTTCAAGCGTCACGGCTGATTTCTTCTCACAGCCCGCAACCGTCATGACAACAGCTGCTGCGACGATCGCTCTGAATAACATTCTGATCATATCTTACGAATTTGTTCCTTTTTTAATCCTTTTATTGCAGTGATGCCTCTGTCGTGCGGTAATAGTGGATCATACGCTGACCGAGCATTGCCATATATTTGGCCTGCAGAAGCGAATAGCGGGCTTCTATCAGACTGTTGTGGGCCGTCATCAGCTCGACAGGATTGACCAGCCCCAGCCTGAACTGCTCGTCGGTCAGCTCGCAGCTTGAAAGGGCCGCCTCTACCTTCTGCTGGGCCGCCGTAAAACGCGCCTGTGCGGAGCGTGTATCGACATACCACGTCTCTATCTGCTGGCTCAGATCCGTGCGACGCTGGTCAATGTCAAGTTCCGCGTTCAGCTGCTGGATCCGCGCTTTCGCAACTGCCGTCTTCGTCTTCTTATTGTCGAGGATCGGAATCGAAAGCGTCAGACCGACTGACTCACCGAAGCTGCGCTTCAGCCCTTTGAAATAAGGTCCGGGGGTATTATAGCCCATCCCCACTCCGGCATTCACCGAAACTGTCGGACTGTTGCCCGCTTTTGCAATGTCGATATCAATAGCCGTCCCCTCTTTTTCAAGGTTCAGCCCCTCGATCTCAAGATCGTTCTGAAGCGCCAGCGTATAGCTCTCTTCCATTGGAGGAAGGGCCGCCATCACCTGTTCGGCAGTCCATTCGACATCCGCGACCTCGATCTCCGTCGAAAGCCCCAGTTCAAGCAGCTTTTTAAGTTCCATTCTGCGCGTGTCGTATAGACCGCGCGCTTCCACCAGAGAATAGCAGTCCTGTTCATACTGCGACCGCAACTGCGCATAATCGACCTTCGACGCCCGACCCGCCTCCATGAGTGCCTGCGAGCGTTCGGCTTGCGCTTTACTCAGACGAGCTGCCTCCTCATAGATTCCGATCGCCTCACGCGCATAGAGAATATTTATGTAGACCTGAAGAAGATCCGATTCAAGTGTGCGCAGCGCGTTGCGGCTGGCCACCTTCGCTATCTCGGTCTGAAGACGGTTGCGTTTGATCGTATTCTCACGGACCCCTCCGTTCCATGCAGTCCATCCTCCGTTGAGCCCGTAGGAACTCGAATAGGAATTCTTTGTACCCTCTCCGAACGGATAGTTGGAGAAGCCCTGGCTGGTAGCAAAATCAAGAGTCGGCTCCCATTGGGCTTCGGCCGCCTCAAGGTCATAAGCCGCCGTCTGCTCGGCAAGACCCGTTTTCTGCAACGAAATATTATGCGACTTGGCATAGTCGACACAATCCGTATAGGTCCACACCTCGCCTCTCGCTCCGGCAAAGGACAGCCCGATGATTGCAAACGTAAGTAAATGATTTCTCATAAGTGAAACAATTTTCCACAAATTAACGAAATCATCCGCTTACCGGACATGCTTATTCAACAAACCGCCCGAAAAATCCCACGAACTTCCCCTCTCTAATCCTTCCGGCCGGAAACTACGATCGCATGTGTCTGCAGGTAGGTCTGGAGCGCCGCCTTATAACTGTCGCCGACCGGGATATAAGTATCAGCGTCTATCACCAGACGCGCACGCACTATCTCTATGACGGCATTCATATTGACCACATACGAGCGGTGGACCTGAATGAAATTTCCGGGCAGACTGCCGAGCAGGCTGGCAATAGAACTCAATGTCATGACCGGCGACGT
This sequence comes from Paramuribaculum sp., assembly GCA_029051965.1. Lineage (GTDB taxonomy): Bacteria > Bacteroidota > Bacteroidia > Bacteroidales > Muribaculaceae > Paramuribaculum. The sequence continues at coordinate 5,050 of JAIDJZ010000065.1, forward strand.
CTCGCCTGCCAGATAAATCTTCAGATACTCCCCGTAGCTCTTTATATAAGTGATACGACTCAGTTCAATCCTGACATAGCGGTAGTCGACCTTGACGAAAATCGTATCGCCGGAAACATCCGACGCCCGCGCGACAGACACTGCCGCCTCTGATCTCCCCATATTGCGCGCCTGATATAATTCGCAGACCTTGTTGGCCGCACGGTTGAAATCGGCAAAGCTATACGGCTTCAGAAGATAGTCGACAGCCGAAAGACGGAACCCGTCCAATGCATACTGTGCATACGCTGTCGTGAACACCAGCAGCGGCACGGTTGAAAGCGACGTGACAAGGTCGAGGCCTGAAAGATCCGGCATGTTGATGTCCGAAAAGATGACATCGACCGGAGTTACCGCCAGAAATTCCATCGCTTCAAGTCCACTGCTGCACTCGCCGACAAGTTCGAGAAAGCCTACCTTTTCAACGTAAGAGCGAAGTTTATTAAGAGCGATAGGCTCGTCGTCAATTATCAGTGTTCGGATCTTCATGTCGCGGCAATGAAAGGTTAACGGAATATGTTGAATCTGTCTGATTGGTTTCAAGAACGTAATGGTTTCCGTAGATCAGATCAAGCCGCCTCCTGACATTCTGCAATCCGATGCCGTGCGACTGCTGGACGCTCTGTGCCGGATGCCGGCTGTTGATACATGAGAACAATACCGACTCGCCGCTTACCTCGATCTTGAACGCGACAAATGACTCCTCGCGATAGCTGATTCCATGCTTGAAGGCGTTTTCGACAAATGCAAGAAACACCAGCGGAGCAACCGCGATTCCGGTCATCAGCTCTGCCGCAGGATAATCGGCCGTGATCCTGACCTTGTCGGCCGGATATCGCAGACGCATCAGATCCATGTAGTTCCTGACAAAATCTATCTCCGCCGACAGAGCGATCTTCGAATGCGAACTGTCGTAGAGCATATAACGCATCAGACGCGACATCGCAATGACCATATCCTGCGCCTTTGCCCCGTCAACCTCAATCATCCCGTGGATATTATTGAGCATATTCATGTAGAAGTGGGGATTGATCTGCGCCTTCAGATAGGCAAGCTGGTTCTCTGCATCGGCCTTCATCAGGCTCTCGCTTTCGAGCTTCTCCTCGTAGCGGACAAAGATCAGACTGATAGCTATATTGCAACCAATGATCAGCATATCATAGATGACATCCAGCATAATCGGCAGCGGGATAAGCGGTTTCGGAAATGGTCGGCCGCCCGGAGGCATCTTGACCGAGGGAGGCATGTGACGCGACGCATCTCCGAGAAACTGCCATGTCTGCACACCCCAGACAATCAGCACCAGTGCCGTTGCCGCTCCGAGATAAAGCATCATCCTGTTGCGCAGAAGCAGCTTAGGAATCAGCACCAGATTGTTGACCAGAAACAAAACGAGAAACGTTGTCATCACCTCGAGCATGTGTCCGACTATCGGCCAGTCAAGCAAGGTCTGAGATGAATAGCTGCGTGAGCGCATGATGCCAAGCAGATAGAGCAGCGTGACAATCACCCACAAAACAAAATAGATTACAGTCTCAAGTTTTGGTCTGCGAAGCATAAATCCGTTTATTTACAAGCGAATTTATTGAATTTATGCCGGTTTGCGGGCCATTTTTAAACGAACCGGCAGATTAAGCCTACCAACGGCTGCCGACAGCCGTTCAGTTAACAGAGAGCAGCTCGATTTCAAAAATCAGAGTCGAGCCGCCGGGAATACCGGGCTGATTGAATTTGCCATAGCCCTGCTCGGCGGGAATGTAGATTTCCCACTTGTCTCCGACATGCATTTTCTGCAGAGCGATGATCCAGCCGGGTATCAGATCGCGCAGCCGGAAAGCCGGCGCAGTACCTCCCCGGCTACTGTCGAACGTCTTGCCGTTGATTGTCTTTCCTACATAGTGGGCCACGACCACACTGCCGCGGTTAGGCGTCGGCGAGTTCTGATTTCCGCGTTTGATCTCCCGATATAAGATTCCTTTGTCAATTTCCCTGACACCGGGTTCCTGCGCTTTAGCTTTCAGCCATGCCCGGTTTCTGTCGATATATTCCTGTTTTGCCATTTGATTTTTCCTCCGGTCCCGTCATGGGATATTGATAAGTTTATGAGTCTGAAGCGAGAGATTCCAGTCCGGATTATTCTTTACAAATTCGACTGCTGCCGCAATAATGTTGCGGTTACGCACTGAATCCTTGAAGTCACACGGCTGCACATAATAAGTTTTAGCCGGAATCGACCGATAGCGATTCGGATCACACTCCTCGGAATCGAAAACAACCTTCAGCTCGTCAATATCTGTTGCCTTCACTGTTTCGACACTCCCCTTGGGAGAACATACCAGCCAGTCGACCGGTGCCGGAAGCGGATTTGTCCCGTTGGACTCAACGTGAATCCTATAGCCTCTTGAATGGAGCAGAGCGATGAAAGATGCGGTAATCTGCAAAGTCGGTTCTCCGCCAGTCAGAATGACTCTTTTTGCCGGATAGCGCTCAATATGCTCAACGATCTCTTCGCCTGTCATCTCAATGCCGCTGTCGTGGGATGTGTCACAGAATCCGCACCGGAGATTACACCCGGAGAATCTGACGAACACCGCAGGCGTTCCGGCATAGCGGCCTTCCCCCTGAAGCGAATAAAAAATCTCGTTAATCTTCATCCCTTATAAAAGTTGCGACATTTGCCTTACTCTCTTCCACATCTACCCGAAAGCAATTAGGTACCTGATCACAGATCCACCGCGCTATGTTCTCGGCAGTCGGATTGAACGGGAGCAACTCATTGAAGTTCCCATGATCAAGATAGTCATGGATTCTCGTCTTGATCTGAGTAAAGTCGACAACCATTCCGTCGGCATTCAGTTCCTTCGCTCGACAGTGGACAGTAACGATCCAGTTATGGCCGTGAAGGCTCGAACACTTGCTTTCGTATGAAAGTTCAAGCCGGTGACAGCCGGCTATCTCCATCTGCTTTGTAACGTAATACATAGGCCGGACTTAGAAATTATACCCTAATGTAATGTCGAAAAGGTTTGAATGCATCTTCTGACGGCCCTGTGACTGATCACACATGCCGACAGCCCCGGAAATCGCACCATAGACCTTTTCACTGAATGTCGCACCGACACCGAATCGCCATTTTATATCAACGCGGTTCAGCGTTCCGTCACCACCATAGGCCGACGAAGTCGCACTGAACACACCTGCCTTGACATGGTTCTTTGCCGACAGTCCCAGATTAAACTCCGGACCAGTAAAGACCGATAAGGCGAACCCGGATAAAAGATCAAAGCGATAGCCTCCGACGACAGGCACTCTCAGCCCCCACATACGGGTTGACGCACCGGTACATTCGAATCCGATCGCAGCCGCACTTGAATTAAGCTCAGAATTGACAGCCGACTTGTTGAGTGAATATGTATTGTAATACAACTCGACACCCGGCTCAAAATAGAAATTGTAGATTACTGGTACGTGATAGACAGCACCAAGCGAAAAACCGGAGCCGTTTCCATAGAGATCCTTCTTATATACATCATTGAGCTTAACGTCACCGGGAGCAGCAAGCTCATAGGAGAGACGCAGTCCCCAATAAGAGTCATTCCCTCCTGCTGCACGGCACGACAGAAGCGCGACAGCAGCTAATACCAAACTGATTGCAATTCTCTTCATAATAGTCTTCAATTATTTGAAAAAGGCATGACGAGACATCATGGCCAAATGCAAATTTAAAAATAAATTCCGATGAAAAAAAGACAATTGCTGAGATCTTGGCCAGAACGATGCAAAAACCGACAGGCACGGCAGTATATAAAATAGAAACGGCCCTGGTCGTTATGATCAGGGCCGTTTCGTCGGTTAAGGGGGCGGTTACCTACTTTCCCGCTTT
>JAIDJZ010000066.1 GCA_029051965.1 Paramuribaculum sp.
CTACGCGCAAGCACCGAAATCAAACTGATCGTCACAGTGCTTGCGAAAAGTATCAAGTCGATGGTCTACAACTGCCTGCTCTTCCTGATTTTCGCTTATTTATATGCCGTCGCAGGAGTCACTCTGTTCCGCCTCCCCGTGACAGGCGATAAAATTGAGGCCCTTCAGGCCATCGCACCCCATACTCCCGCTAACTCTCCCGACCCCTTCGGCAACATCAGCGAAGGCATATTCACCCTTTTCCGCGCACTGACCGGCGAAGACTGGACTGACCTCAGATACAATCTGATCACCGCATCCGATCTGGAAGTGATCGATGTACACCCGACAGTCATCACCTGCTATTTTGTCTCCTGGTTCTGCATTGCTGTATTCCTGCTGTTGAACTTGGTTACCGGAGCCGTAATCAACAACTATCAGGTTGCAATGGCCGAATTGGGTGAACGCAAAGAAAAACAGAAAAACAGCTAACAACGATCACCTCTTTACATCTGTGGTGACCCGCCGCCCCACCGGCCGAGGTCACCACATTTTTCATTGTTTACACGGTTTAAATCCAAACACTCTCTTACTTAATATTTCACTACACACCGACCTATTGTCATGAAAAAGAACATCACCTTTTTACTGGCTTTTTTCATCGTATGGGCGTTCTCCGCATTTATGTGCTATTTGCTAAACCTCATATTGGACCGAAACTGGTTTACTGATGGTTGGCATGAATATGTTATATTAGGTTTTTCCGGAGCTGTGGCAGGTATATTTGGGCCTATATTGGCTGCTTGGATTTGTAAATTCTCCAAAAAGAAATCATAATTACTTATGGAATTGCGACAACTGCCGCCGGGCTTTCTTGAATGCGTCGAAGTACTCGTCCGCAAAGCATCTCATCGACTCGTCGCTTCGAAGGAGACACACCCACCGCTCGCCACATATTGAATAGTGGCGACCCACTAGACTTACACGTTTGGAAGACTGAAGGCAGCATCTTGGAATTCTGAAATTATATCTCTTAACGACACAATTTTTACAGAGGTTGGAGGAACGTAAAGATACTTTCGTCCGGCGAGTGCCGCAAGATTCGCGAATGCAGCATCTTCCGCGTCAACGACCTCGAAGTACTCCTCTTAATTTAATCTCGCCTTTTCAACACGGCTCTTTCATTTAACTTTGTCATTGTTTGCCAACCATCTGAATGAGCTATATTTACCCAAACCCAACCTTTGGAATATATAAGAATCGTTTCGTTGGGCGAAGTTAAGTATTGCGTTTAAATGCCTACTACTCACGAATATTGAAAATTCAAAGCATTTTTAAATGAAAGAGCCGTGCCTTTTCAACTAATTATGAGAGATATGTCGCAAGAATTCGTTATCTTTGAGCCAAAATTCACAACCACTATGCGAAAGATATTTCTCTCAATTACATTCGCGGCTGCTGTTACCAGTACTTTGAATGTTTCAGCTCAAACATTTGTAAAGGAGATGAACAGTGCTGACACACGATTCATTCCCGGGCAGTACATGAAGAACGGCGAAGCGGCCATCTATTTTTCCGATGATGAATACGGATACAAAGACAATGGCACGATGTACACGGCCGAAATCTTCGATTTCGAGCTTCGACCTCTAAAATCCTTTAACTTTCCCATACTGCGCCCATATTGCAGATTTGAGGAAAGAGCCTCGACCGGGATACAGGAAAAATCTCGAGTGATAAAGGAGGACCGTTTTATAATTGATGAAGTAGATGGCATACCTCCCACATCGGATATGGAAGCTCGCAAGAACGCCTATGTCGAGTACATCTACGAGACGTTACGATATACAAATCCATCCGTAACTCTTGCCATTCTGCAAAATGGCTCCAGAGTAGAAGATAATTCTATTTTTATCAGCGTTCCGTTTCAAAAAGGCATGGGACTGTATCGGTTTGAGGAATACCTTAAATCCATTGAAGCATATATTGAGCCTTCGGGAATGTGGGGGTTCTCATATTCGTACTCTATTCAAACTCAAAAGTTCAATGGCGAATGGAATGTTTGGGCGTGGGAGGAGACTCCTATCAGCAACTTCTGTACACCCCGATGCAATGATGTCGCAAAATTGAATGACTGGAACGGTGGCGTTTACCTGCCCTTCTCCCAGACTTTCTTCAATGACGACGAAGCTTTCGAATACGTTCGTTTCAAAGCGGAGGTAGCTGAAGGCGGTGAGAGCAGTTTTAACCCTGTGACGGACGACACACAGTCTCCTGAAGCATATCTTTTCGGCATTACCAATACAGACCGTGACGGAGACGGTGAAACGGACTATAAACGTACATTGTACGGGGTTCATTACACCGGACTGGAGGTTGTCAACGATAATAATCAGGTTCTTTACACGTTCCCGATTCCCGACAACGCCGAGGGGAAACCAACTGTTGAGTTTTTCAAATCGGATAACAGTATTCTCGCACAGGTCAATTATAATTGGCATAATGAACAAGGCCAATATGTGCAGACTGTGAGATTCTATCGCATAGATAAGTCTACAGGAAGTGTCGCAAAGGTTGTTAAGGAAGAAAATCACATTACCGCTCGACCAAATCCGGCGTCAAAGGGTACTCCGGTAGTTGTGGATATTCCGGCATCGACAAGCGAGCGCACCATTAGAGTCAGTGCTCTTAATGGTTCAACCGTCATGAGCCTTAATGTTGAAGCAGACGCTACACAGATTTCTGTGCCCACAGAAAATCTTTCATCTGGAATTTATCTAATCACTGTTACAGATAAAGGCCACACATCAGAGACCTGCAAGATTATTGTTCGATAAACTCCAATAAGCGTCTTTTCGCGCACCTTATATTGTCCATAACTTCGCTAAGAAATCAGCAAGTTATGGACTTTTCTTTTTCCGACCTTAATTACAACTCCGTTGTTATCGACACCATCGCTATGCTTCCAAGCATAGAAACGCTTCCGACTTCGAATCCAGCGCCGCGTTTACCGTCAATTCGGCCACCATGTTCCGCGAGGACGTGGATATTGTGAACTTCATTCGGCTAAAAGCTGAATCTTTCGAGAAATGGCAAAAGTCGGAATCCGCGAATTTGTTTGCCGCGCCGATATTCCGGAACGAAAAGAAAGCCTCCGGCTATTTCTCTTAAAACTTTTAATGGATTCTCCGTGTTATATTGGGGTAGATGTAATTTATTAATTACCTTTGCGACATGAAAGTCAGAGAGGTTATAGCCTACAAAAACTATTTCGAGGATGTTTTAAGGAGCAAACTCGAAAGGTACAAGACAAGATTATCAAAGTACTTGATACCCTTGAACAAGTTGAGCGTGTACCTTCAACCTATTTGAAATATATTGAAGGCACGAATGGCCTGTTTGAGGTTCGGATTCAATTAGGCAACAACATTTTTCGAATATTCTGTTGCTTTGACGGCAACAAAATTGTAGTTCTTTTCAGTGGATTCCAAAAGAAAACACAGAAAACTCCACCGGGCGAAATTGCACGAGCAGAAAGAATCATGACTGAATACTATAACGATAAAAACAAGAACAATGGATAATATACAGACACTCGACCAACTGAAAAATAAATATTACGGAGAAATCGGCACTCCCGAGCGTGATCGACTTGAGAACGAGCTTGAAGCCCTTCGTATTGGTTACAAAATCAGAACTGCCCGCGAGAATCTTAATCTCACTCAAGAGCAGTTAGCTCAACGTGTGGATAAAAAGCGACCGTTCATTTCCAAAATTGAAAATGACGGCGAAAACATCACAATCCGCACTCTTTTTGATATTGTAGAGCGCGGATTGGGCGGACGCCTCATAATTAGTTTCGAGTTCTGAAACTATTCACCTCATAATTATCGGTCACATAATTATCGGTCAATTATTCAGATAGGTGAAACGAACTCTCAAGAATTTGAAGCAAACTTTAAGGTGCTATTTGATTCATATACCTCGACTTTAGTGTTTACAGAAACAGACATACTTCATTGCGACTCATTTTAAGTAAGTGTTCAAATTTAATTTATACAATATGCGAGCTTATTTTTTAGCCGATTCCGGTGCGGAGGGAAGGAGA
>JAIDJZ010000067.1 GCA_029051965.1 Paramuribaculum sp.
CACTCAGAGATATGCGACCCCAGCATTAACAAATATTGGGGAACCGGCTCTTAATAATTGGATTTCAGCCCTGCCATCTTTGTCGTGGCATTTCAAATCTCCCGATATGTCAATCAGGACAAGATCCCACGGCAGTTTCACTGTTGCGGAACAACTTGCGGCCATAACTACCGCACATAGCATTAATAATATGATCTTCACTCGCATATGTCTATTCTACTTCAAAGCTTAACTTATTGGATTCAGCCTCAAAAGGCACCGAAGAATACAGGTCACCCGAAAACAGATTAAAATTCGGATGCAAGATCTGTCTTACACCTCGAATCCGAATTGGCTCTATCTTAAACTTGCCCTTCTTTAAGGGAATTATTTTGTATTGGCATAATATCCATCTGTTATACGTTTTATTGTCGATTACCTCTGTCGATGGCCCATTGTCGGACTTCAAAGCTTCAAAATAACAGTGGTCCACCCTAAACGACCTATTCAATACGACATTATCAATCAGCGAAACATCCGAAAGAAATATCACATCACAGATCAGCGAATCGCCCAATTGCAACTTTTCCTTGTCGATCTCTATTCTCAAAAGCGGCTGAGCAGCTGAACCTACTTCATTAGCACCCTCTTGATTTGAAGTCACCTGAGATTCTACATTTTCCTCAACTTTGTCAGTAACAAAACGAATGGTTTTCACGATAGCTTTTACCTTTATCGTATCGGAGCCTGATCTCAGAACAAAATCAGGTATTACAAACGCCCCCTCTTTCCGGGCTTTGAATGAAAACGACCACGTGATTTTTGTCTGCACCGATTTTAGAAGAGGTTGATTTTCTGTAATTGATATAGATGAAGCCACAGCCGGTCCATAAACAAATAGCACCATTCCATCTTCATCTGAAGGCTTCGGACTGAGATCTATATCTTGCGGACTAATTTGTTCTGGATATGTCAATATATAGTCAATGCGGAATCTGTCGCCTACAGCGACTGTTTCCGGACAGGCTACGGACATCGACACTTGATCAGATTCAATTATGACATTTCCCCTGATATGCATGACAGATGTCAAACAGATCATCAACAACAATATACATCGCTTCATATTTCAAAATTACAAATATAATTTCATTTCCGCAATGCACTTGCAGCTCTGCGGAGAAAATCGGCTGACTTTTCATCGGCATTAGCGGCATAACGCATCTGAGTATTGTAGTCATCCAGCGCACGGCCAGCACGACGGTTATAATCCTTCGCGCGATCAGCATCTCCCTTACGCGTATAATATACCGCCTCACGCTGAAAGCCTTCAGCCTTTTTCAGGTAGTACTGAGCCTCTCTGCGATAGCCTTCGGCCTTCTTCTGATAGTATTCAGCCTCTCGGGTATACTGCTTCGCCTGACGGGCCGCATAATCATCCGCCTCCACCACAAAAGGACAAGACGCAACCAAGGAAAACAATATGACCAGAATAATATTCCTCATCACCTCAACTCCGTCCAACAAACTCAATTTTAAAAGCATAAACCTCAAGAAAAGTGATAATGATTTATACGTCTATATTATTATAGAGTTTACCTGAATCGAAAATCTATCGAATTCGATGAAAATGAGATAAGAGTATTTGGGGAGGAGGGCTGTGGGGCGATCAGCATTGCGGGGAGCTGACACAAAACGGGAGCTGAAAACTATGTCGTTTTCAACTCCCGCTTTGTGTCAGCCATGCGGCTGCTGCGTTTTTAGAACAGGCTCCAGCTTACGGTCAGACCGGCCATGACGATTGAAACCATTGACATGAGCTTGATCAGAATGTTAAGACTCGGGCCGGATGTGTCTTTAAATGGATCTCCGACGGTGTCTCCGACTACTGTAGCTTTGTGAACGTCGCTTCCCTTGCCGCCATAGTTGCCTTCTTCGATATATTTTTTTGCATTGTCCCACGCTCCTCCAGCGTTGGCCATGAACACAGCGAGAACAAAACCAGACGAAAGACCTCCGACAAGCAGCCCTATCACACCGGGAACTCCGAAGAGCAATCCGACAAGAATAGGAACGATGATCGCAAGTAATGACGGGAACACCATTTCGCGCTGTGCTCCACGCGTGGAAATCTGAACGCAACGGGCATAATCCGGTTCGGCTTCACCTGTGAGAATGCCTTTGATAGTGCGGAACTGACGACGCACTTCGTCAACCATGCTTCCGGCGGCGCGGCCGACGGCGTTCATTGTCAGTCCGCAGAAGAGAAACGCCATCATCGCTCCGATAAAC
>JAIDJZ010000068.1 GCA_029051965.1 Paramuribaculum sp.
CTGATAAACGCCTATGTCCCGTTCGCTAATTTTTCGATAGAAGGAGCAGTTGACGGTAGAAAGCAATGGGACACAGAGTTCCGTCTGTTCACGCGCTACCTCTCTCAACGAAAGCCGGTTGTGGTCTGTGGAGATCTGAATGTCGTTCACACGATCCGTGATTCATGCGAGATCCGTCTTGAGCAGAATCGTCCAAACTTTACCGGATGGGAGCGCGAGAATTTCAACCTCCTGATGGCCGATTGCAGTCTTGCGGACGCCTTCCGCATCTTTCATCCCGAAGAACAGGCTGCTACTTTCTATGGTGCCTATCGGCAGGCGGAAATCGGCAACCGTCTTGACTATTTCCTTGTCAGCCGTTCACTGCTTCCCCTGCTTTCTTCATCTGAGATCCTGACCGATTTCGGCAGCGGTCAGAGTGTCCCGATACTCCTTGATCTTGACCCCGTATCATTGTGTCAATCAGAACTGTTGCCGTAGAAAGGGGAGGGGACTGCTCTGCGAAAGTCGTATTTGCAAAATAATCAATAAATCATTACATTTGCAAAAAATCAACCATTTGCTATGAAACAAGAGATTAGACATCGCCGCCTGCAAGCTTTCTTCACAAGCAAAGTGCTCAATTCACTCATGATTGTCATTATCGTAAGCCTTCTGGTCATGGCTGGAACTAAGACTATGCTTCTGCCTGCCGTCTGTGGAGCTCTGGCGCTCCTGTTGTTTATCGGATATTCGCTATGGCTTTGGATAAAAAAGCCTGAACGTATAATAATCAATCGCTGGCTGTCGGGTATTAATGGGTGGTTTACACTCTATTATTTGATTATTTCAGCAATGAAAGCTCCCAATGAGTGGTGGTACATCACCCCGGTTGCATTTGCAGTAGTCCTCCTCTTTATCTCATTAGTCAAGGATAAAAACGATGAGCTCTTTGACATTTAGTCACTTCACTACCTTACCGGGAACGGACAGAGAGTCTATTCGTGAGTACACATCAGGTTCAACGATGTAACATGTCGTGTCGCATGTAGTCCACACTTCTTTGGCCCTTAGCATGGATGTGTCGAGTGCATGATAATCCTCTCCCGATATTTCAATATTTCCGATATAATAC
>JAIDJZ010000069.1 GCA_029051965.1 Paramuribaculum sp.
GGTTCGTGATAACGGCCCGTCTGCGGCGTTGCTTACGGCACTCAAGCTCGGTCACGGACGGCAGTCCGCTCCCTCGCCCTCACCGGCATGCTCCTACCATCCGAGCTGTTCTGACGAACCGCCAGCCATCCGGATGGATCTGATGCGGGATCGGTCACGGACGGCAGTCCGCTCCCTCGTTCTCACCCTCCGCCAAGCTGTTCTGACGAACCGCCGCCGTCCGGTGGAAAATAAAAGAGGCTGTGTCGTAATTAAGTTTTACGGCGCAGCCTCTATTGGTGGAGATGATTTATGTTGGAATTTGTGCTGTTTCTATCGTGCGATGTGGGCGACGACGTCGGTTATGAAGTTGTTTCGTTCGGCGTCGGTCTTGCGGGAGATGTGGTCGCAGTTGAACCATTGAGCCGAGTTCATTCCGACGGGAGTGAGGGTCATTGGGGCGAGGCAGCCCATTATGTAGTTGCCGAATAGTTCGGAGTCGTCTTCGGAGGTTGTGATGAGGGTTGTGTCGTCGATTGAAAGACATGGCATTATAGATCCTTCGGGAGTGAAATCGTAGACGATTCCTTTGATGAAGGATTTGTCGATGAAGCCTTTGAGCATTGCCGGCATTGAACCCCACCATATCGGGAAAATGAAGATTATTTTAGTCGTTTTCGAGAGTGTTTCGGCATACTGGCGGCTCTGAGGGTCGGAGGAGTTTCCTGAAGTCCAGCATGCGAGGTCGGCAGAGTCGAGTACGGGATTGTAGTTTTCGCCATAGAGGTTAATCACGTCATATTCGCGTCCTTCGCGGGTCAGGACGGTTGTTATTTCGTTGAGGATTCTGTGGCAGAAGCTGTCGGTCTGGGGATGGCAGAAAACGATGGTGATCATGAGTAGGGTGGGTGTTGATAAGGAAGGTTAAGATGAGTGTAAAGAGCCTTTAAAGGAGGCAAGATGTCAATAGAACAACACAGCAGCCGCGATGGTTTTGCGGCTGCTGTGTTAAATATGGTTAATTGAAGATTGCTGGGGGATGACGGTCAGTCCTGCCGGTTCCATTGGTCGACGACGTCGCTGATGTCGATTCCGAGCATTTTCATTTCGGTGAACAGGTCTTTGAGGCGAGTGTCGAAGAATTCCTGCCGTCGCAGGATCTGAACTCTCTGTCGGGCGTCGTCGGCCAGAAAGTAGCCCATTCCGCGTCGCGAAATGATCAGGTCGTGTTGCTGCAGGTAGTCGAAAGCTTTCAGGACGGTGTGGGTGTTCACGGCCATTCTGACAGCCATTTCTCTGACAGACGGGACTTTGTCACCGGCTATCCATGATCCTGAAATTATACAGGAGAAGCAATAGTCGATAATCTGACGGTAGATCGGTATGTCGTTTCTGAAATCCATTCAAACACACTCTTAAAATTGGAGAGATTTCATTTTGCGATAGGCAAGGGTCATCATCAGAACAGTATAGCTGACGGAGACGGCCGCAAGCGTGTAGAGCAACGGCATGATGTTTTTGAGTACCATTCCGGCGAATTCGGGATTGTCGGGATCGGAAGCAACGCGGGCGATGTCGGGGTTGGAGGCAATGTCGTTTAATGTGCCGTGGATGGCCATGACGGCGCCGCTGATTCCGGCGATGACGCTGTAGGCGACGATTGTCAGAATGGTCATTCCGATGGCCATTCCGATGGTGTTGCGGATGCGTGTCGCTACAATAAACATGCATGTTACGAGTGGGGGAAACGCGTTGACGACCGTTGCCAGGCCTTTGAAAGAGAAGCTGTACGTGTTTAATGAACCCGCAAGCTTCAGGAATTCGGATGGTTCGCAGTATAATCCGAGAATCTGTGATGCGACCATGTTGGGGAGGTAGACGAGGATCGGATTGATTATTAGGCATGCTACGGCGAGGACGGTCATTTTTTCGGCTGCCGTGGCGGGAAGCATTGTCCTGACGACGGGGCTCGCGTTGCGGCAGTAGAAAAGGGGAAAGAAGTAGAGCATGACCGAGAGGATGAGGGACAGGAGTCCGGAGAAAATGATTCCGATTTCCCACTGGTTGAGGATGGTTGTCAGGATGCCGATAGTCAGGCTGACGGCGGGGTATAGAATGAATGCGATTCTGAATGAGGGCATGTAGAAGCGGACGACCATCATCATCCGCTGGAATGAAAATTTGCGGGATTGTGTCATGATTCTGTTTGGGAAAGTAGTTTGATGATCGAATGGCGGCTTGAGACGTTCTGGAGACCGTTGTAGAGGAGCAGATAGTCGATGTCGGTCAGAGGAGATCCGGGTCGTCGTGGCACGATGGCGCGGAAGCGGCCGAAGTACTGTTCGATGTAGACGGCGTCGGCCGGGGGCATGGTTTCAGTGACGAAGTCGAGGCGTTCGACGATTTCCCAGACGGGCATGTTGAGGATGAGGCGGCCTGCGGAGAGGAGAATCACGGAGTCGAAGAGCTGCATGAAGTCGGCGACGGTGTGGGTGGATAGGATGACGGTCTGCGATTCGTCGATGCATTCCGACATGAGAGAGAGGATCAGCTGTTTGGCGGTTATGTCGAGTCCGTTGGCGGGTTCGTCGAGCAGGAGCACGGCGGGGCGCAGGGCGAGTGCGTAGGCGAGGATCGCTTTCTTGCGGTTGCCGAGCGAGAAGGAGTCGATCGGTTCGTCGCCGTTCATTCCGAATGTCTCGAGGTTGCGGCGAAGCATTTCGTGGTCGAAGGCGGGGAAGAATGGGGCGTGGAGCCGGACCATTTCGTTGATTGTCGGGAACGGGAACTTCATGTCGTCGCTGACGAAGAAGATTTGTTGCATGAGTGCCGGGTCGCGTCGGCCGGGAGCCATTCCGTCGACGAGACACTGCTCAGGGTCGGCGGGAATCAGTAGTCCGGCGATCAGATGGAGGAGTGTCGTTTTGCCGGCGCCGTTCTCTCCGAGCAGCAGGTGGATGCCCGGAGTGATGTCGGCTGTCATGTCGTTGATGGCGTAGAAGTCTTTTCGGTTTCTGTAGGCGTAGGAAAGATTGCAGAGCGAGATCATGACTACTGTGGTTTATGGGGTTGGTTATTTGACGGGTTCGACGGTGTAGCCGGCGTTGCGGAGGAGGCTGATGAGTCCGGTGTCGCCGGGGAGGTGTCCTGCGCCGACGACGATGAGGATCGATGCGGTCGGAATTGCGCCGATCAGGATGTCGAGCCATGCGCGGTTGCGGTTTTCGAGGAGCATGCGAGCTTCTTCTTCCGTCATTCCGTCGTTCTGGGCTTCGGCAATCAGTTCGGCGAGTCCGTTGAGGTCGGCGGCCATGTAGGTGTCGGCGAGAGCGTGGATCTGGCGAACAGTCTTGTCGGGATTCTCGAGGAGTTTTTTCAGACCGTCGGCCTGGCGTGAGATCGGAGTTCCGAAGAGGAGCTGGAGCTGCGATTCGACGGATTCGAGTCCGAGGACTTCTTTTCCGGCTTCACGTGCCATTGTCTGGATCGATTTGTCGAGCTGTTGTTCGGGGTTTGATTCGGGGAGAGCCTTGCGGGAGAGAACGACGGCGATTGTGTTTGAAACAGAGGCGGGTTTAAGGGCTTCGAGAGCTGCGGAGTTGACGGGGAGTCCTCCTTCGGCGAGCAGGCGGTCGACTGTAGCGAGGGTCTGAGGGTCGAGAACTTTGCTGAGTGTGCTGTCGGCGGGAGCGAGTACATAGTTGACCATCTTCATCTGAGTCGCGGGGTCATCAAGAATCGCCATGTCGACTTCGCCGTAGACTTTTTCGGCAGAGGAGAAGGCGTTGTCGAATCCGGGAGTCGATTTGAGGACAGATAGGGGCGCGAGGTGGTGTGTGCCGAATATCCACGATGGAGCGGCTGCATCTTTTCCGGTTACTTTCCAGAGCAGCTGAGCGTTGGCGGTAGCGCAGGAGAGGCAGAGGAGAAGGAGTGCGAGGAACGGAGATGTACGTTTCATTGGGAGATAATGTTGGGTGGAGATTATGGTTAGAAATGTGTTGTTGTGGTGTTGTAGTGTCGTACAACACCACAAAGGTACAAACAAAAAATAAATTGCCAAATAAATCGGCAATTTTTTTTGAAAAAAGATGTCGCGCCGGATCAGGGCTGTTGCTCCGGTTCGGGGAGTATGTAGGGAGATTGGTCGGGGATGAAGAGTCCGGCTTTGAGGTGGGTGTAGATTTTCAGGCAAGCCCAAGCGTCGATTGCAGCATAGGTCTGCTGGGCTTCTGTCAGCTGGATTGCTTCCCAGTTGCTGAGTCGCTGCCCTTTGCTGATCCGCTCGCCGAAGAGGATTGCGAAGATTTTCTGAAGGCTTGCGTCGGTGATCGAGTATTCTTTGACGAGGTTCTGGAGCTCGATGAATCCCTGCGGTTCGAACGGGCAGATTTTGTGGAGGTTGTGGAAGTCGTCTTTGAGAGAGAGTCCGATCTTTGCGACGTCGGGGTTTTCGAGGAACTGGCGTAGCTCGGGGATTATTCCGGTTTTGTTGATGCGGAAAAGAAAGGCGTGGGCGGCCGTCGAGATCTGAATGAGTGAGACGGTGTGGTTCTGTCCTTTTCGGAAGTTTGGTCGTGTCTCAGTGTCGAATCCGACGATAGGCTGGCATGAGAGGAATGCGATTGCCTGACGAGCCATAGCCGGGGAGTCAATGACTGAAACTCGTCCGGCGAAGCGGACGGGGGGCAGGGAGGAGAGGATCTCTTTCGGAATCGAGACTGCGATAGGGCTTTTAGTCATAGGTTATTCTTCGTTGCTGAGATGAAACGAGGGTATGTCGATGACAGGGGTTTCGGGGAAAAGACGTGAGACATACTGACAGATGAATCGTCGCGTGTCGGCTGCAATCGTCTGATCGGTCGAGTCGAAGTGGGTGTTGTAGAGGATGCTGTGGAGGGGAATGGCTCTTGCGGCGAGGGCTTCGAGCGAGAGGATTGTGTGGTTGATCGAACCGAGGGTGGCGTTGGTGACGAGGGCGACGGGGAGTCGTCGGGATGCAATGTAGTCGATGGTGAAGTAGGTGTCGGTTATAGGGACCATCAGACCGCCCGCCCCTTCGATGAGTACGGTGTCGTAGCGTTCGGCAAGCCTCGCGGTGGCCCGGTCGATTACGTCGAGGTCGATCTCTTTTCCGTCCATTCTGGCTGCGAGCTGGGCGGAAGCGGGGTAGGAGAAGATGACCGGAGCGGTCGTCAGGTCGAGGTCTTCGGGGAGCGGTCCGGATCCTGTCAGCCGTCGGTGCATGAGTATGTCTTCGGAAGATCCGACGCACCCGGTCTGAATGAATTTCTGGGTTATTACGGAGCGTCCTTCTTTTGCAAGTAGTGTCGCAAGGTGGGCGGTCGCGGAGGTTTTTGCGGCGTCGGGGGGGATTCCGCGGATGTATATTTTTTGTGCCAAGGTTTTTGTTCGTGTTTTGTTTTTAACCGTGCTAACAATAAAAAGAATGGAGAATGAAAGATAGAAACTTCAAAATGATCCTGAGGCCTTTTTTGTGAATTCCGCCAAGTCTCATCAGTCGCATAGTCCGCTATGCTCTTTTTTCAACTCGCGGAATCCGCTCAGTCTTAATTTGATTTAAATACAGACACTCTTTTTTATTTCTTTCCGGACTTTTTTGTGTCGGTCTCGTCGGCAAAGCGGTTGGGGAAAGAGAGTGCGACTTTGGGACGCATCATCGCGTAGACCACCATTGCGACTCCGAGCAGGATGAAGGGGATGCTGAGGAGCTGTCCCATGTTGAGGATCATGTCGGCTTCGAAGGCGACCTGGTCGTTTTTGATGAATTCGATGAGGAATCTGGGGAGGAAGATTCCGATGAGGAAGACTCCGAAGATCAGTCCGGGACGGCTTTCGAGATTCTTTTTCCAGTACATCCACATCAGGATTACGAAGAGTGTCAGATAGCATAGTGCTTCGTAGATCTGTGTGGGGTGGCATGCGATGCCTTCATACATGGCATGCCATTCGCGGGAGCGGACGAACCACATGCCCCAGGGGAGAGTGGTCGGACCGCCGAATATTTCGGAGTTCATGAGGTTGCCGGTTCGGATCATGGCGCCGACGAGGGCTATCGGAATGACGAGGCGGTCGAAAGTCCAGAGGGGGCTTCGCCTGGTTGTGAAAAAAGAGAAGCAGAGGACACCGATGATTACGCCGATAGTGCCACCGTGGGAGGCGAGGCCGCCGTTCCATATCTTGATGATTTCGGCGGGGTGGGCGCCGTAGTAGTCCCATTCGTAGAAGAAAACGTGGCCGAGGCGAGCGCCAATGACTGTGCCTGCCAGAGTCCACATCAGAAGGATTCCGAGCCAGCGTTCGGGAGCACCTTCGTGTCTGAACATGCGAGCTACGATTTCGTAGCCAATCAGGAATCCGAGGGCAAACATCATTCCATACCAGCGAACGGATATGGGGTTGGAGATTATTTCGGGATTTGCGTTCCAGATTATATAGTTCAACATAGGAAAAAGAAAGAAAAAAATGGTGATTCCGGAAAACACCGGAGTATGATTCGGGATGCAAATTTAAGCAGAAATCTCCAAATCTTGATCTCCGGCAATGAAAAATGATGGCGAGGGAATTGAAATTAGCAAAAAAATTCGTAGCTTTGGCGTTGGGAAAATGCTATCCATGAAAACAGACTATAAATAACCATTTCATAAAAATTAAAATAATCTTAATATGTTAAGCCCTGAAGACCTCGCCTACGCCGAAGAGCGTGGCATGGATGCCTCTCAAGTAGAGGCTCAGCTGAACCGTTTTAAGACCGGTTTCCCTTATCTGAAAATCAAAAGTGCCGCACGCCAGGGCCAAGGAATCGAGGTCCTTTCTGCTGAAGAAGAGGAAAAAGCCATAGT
>JAIDJZ010000007.1 GCA_029051965.1 Paramuribaculum sp.
CCGGCGCACCGCCGTTTTTTTACGGGTCATGTCTATGACGGTCTTGTCGGGTGGGATGAAGGAGTGGTGTCTGACGTGGGGGGGGGTATGAAAACAACAAAGGACACTCTCACGAGTCTCCTTTGCGATTACACATAGTACTTAACGTCAGTGGATGTATTATTTTGTTTGATATACTTATGAAAAAGCGTTTTTTGAAAACTGTTGTATTAACCTATTGCAAAGATATATGATTAATTTATTATTTCCTAATGGCGGCGAACCGATGGAGTTGGCCGGTTTTGGGGCGTGACTACAAAAAGAGGGAAATGATTGCAGATTAGAGGTGGATTATTGGGTTTTTGCTGACAATTGTCGAGAGAGATGGCTTAAATGCTTTCAAATGGTTATTAAGTTAAAGTAAGTTAAGTTGTTGCGCGGCGTTTTTTGCCGGTCCGAAAAAAGGGGTTGTTTCATAAAAATAGTCCGGTCAGTTCAATTGAGAAGAAAAACAATTGCAAAAAGTTTTGATATTTAAGAATTAGGAATTAATTTTGTTGCGAAACGAAAGTATGACGCTTTCATTTCTGCAAACTGTGTCAGCAGTGACGCTTCTGCGACTATCAGACGACAAAGAGATAATCAATCCAATTCATCAATATCATTTATATAATATCTATTAACATGAAAAAAACTTTACTATCTTTAGCAGTTGCGGCATCAACGTTTGCTGCCAGTGGCGCGACTTACAACGGGCAGCTTCAGGGAATGCTCGGCAACATGATTCAGGCGGATGCGGTCGTGACGGTCGATGACAATGGCGACGGGACATCGACGGTGACTATCCTTGAGTTTGAAACCGATGTCATGGGAATAAATTCAACTATAGGTCCGGTGATGTTTGAAAATGTGACGACAACCACGTCGGACGGCGTTGTCTCGTATGCCGGCAGCTGTGAGGATCTCCAGATCGGGAGAGTCTATCAGTATGATCTCAAGATCACTATGAATATGGAGGGGACGGAGAACAACGGCCAGCTGACGCTTAACTACACCGGAACCGGAAGCATGGCCGGACAGACGCTCGACGGATATTTTACTTTCAAAGGCAATCTCGAGGGCGCTTCTTCGGAAGATCCTCTGCCTGAGGGTGTATATTTCAAAGAAGATTTCGAGTGGATGGCTCCGTGGGCGGAGGTCGGAAACGGCAAGCCGTGCGGTTCGACTGTAGAGGATGATAATCCTGATGCGAATGCTCCTCAGATGGCTACTCCGAAAGTCGATGGCGTCTCGGCCTATCAGGCTTTGCTCAACAAGGGCTACACGATTCTTGCCACGCATGCGTCCAGCAAATCGGAACGCAAGCCGGAGGCTCAGACTTATCTTCAGTCGAATTATCTTAAATTCGGTCTGACGGGTTATTATTCCGGAATTGTCATGCCTGTTAAGAATGAGATCCCGTCGGATGAGGAGATTACGATTTCGTTTGACTGGTGTTCGATGCGTCAGGGTTCCGGCAAGTGGGATCCGACGGAACTTGTGGTGATCGTGACTACAGACGGTGTCGACCATGCATATGCGGTTGACGCATGGAATTTTGAAAACGGAGCGGCTTACAAATGGATAAACGAGAAGATAAGCGTTCCCGCAGGGGTGTTGAAGAGCGGTTCGACAGTGACGATGCGCAATGCTGATTTGCAGTGGCCGGTTGCAGGAAGTGCTCCCGCCCTTCGCTGGATGCTTGACAATATCGTGATTGGCAAAAGCGAAATTTTTGCCGGAGTCGGATCGGTTGAAGCTGATGCGGACAATGATAATATGCCGGTTGAATACTATAATCTCCAGGGCATCAGGATGAATGGCGACAATCTCCCTGCCGGACTCTATATCCGTCGCCAGGGCTCGAAAACGGAAAAAATTCTTGTGAGATAAGAGAACGGCCGTTTTTCGGCCTGTTCATAAAAAATGTAATATATCGTAGGAGCAGCATCCGGTGCAGGGTGCTGCTTCTACAATTTTAATATAGCCTGGAAAGGTTTAATCTGGACCGGTTGATTTTAGGATAGTTTAAGTCTTTGTTCGGCCGGTAGTTAAAAGATGGTTAAGATTGGCATGGCGACTAAACCCCCGGGCTGTGGCGTCGTCAAAGAACCGTACAGAACGAAAAACGATAATAACTAACTTGAAAAAAACATAACGATTTATGAAAAAGAAAATCTTTGGAATCGCACTTGTCGCAATGTCTTTAATCTCTTTCCCGTCGATGGCTCAGACTTCAGCTTCAACTGCCGGGAAGAAGGACGGAACCTGTCAGAAAGCATGCAGAGACGGCAAACAGAAATGTGGAAAAGAACGTAACGGATCAATGTGCAATCCTTTCGAAGGTCTTAGTCTGAGCGCTGATCAGCAGACAAAACTTAAGGCCCTTCAAGAAAAACGAATGGCAGAGAGAAAGGAAAAATCGGACAAGGCAAAGGCTTCGGCACAGGCCGGTCGTCAGGACCGGATGGCAAAACGTCAGGAATGCAGAAAGCAGTTCCTTGCAGAGGTGAAGTCGATTCTGACTCCCGAACAGTATGTGCAGTTTCTTGAGAATAATTTCCAGTCCAGAGGCTGTAAGGCAGGAAAAGGTCACGGACATGGCTGTCACATTGATAAGAAGGCATGTCATAAACATGACGGCAAGCGACATGGCAACCGAATGGTGAAGGATTGCAAAAAAGCATCCTGCAATAGCGGAACTAAAACAAATTCCTGACAGAATCAGGTACATATCTATAAAGGTACATATCTATAAATAGGTAATCTCCTCTCTCTTCGACAGACGACGGTGTGTCAGTAATCGTGAATTCTGACACACCGTCGTTTGCTTTTCCCGTCATGGAATAGTCGGATATCGCAGTTTATTTTGAGGCATTCATTATTTTTTCGGGAATCGATGTGTTGTCGTTGAATGATGCGAACGATTCTTTTCCGACTCCGATGGCGTAGACCGGCACGAGGTTGCCGGTGTGGGTGTCGGAGGTCCAGTAGATGCCGGCCATTGTGTTGAGCATTTCGAAGAGTGCGACTGAGAATTCATTGAAATCATGATACCATGACTTGGATGTCGTACCGTTGCCGAGAGTGAAAGCCTGATCGAATTTTGATTTCAGCCCGGTCTCATCTTTTTCACTGACGGGAATCTCGCCCCACAGTCCGAACCGAGATTTCAGAATGTCTTTCATTTCGTCCCAGCTGACTGATCCGCCGGTGGCGTTTGCCGCCGACCAGTCGGCAAATGCGTCTTTTGACATTCGCTGGCTGTCGATGATCCGCGGGTCGGTCGATGAGGCTTTGCCGTAGTCACCGTTGGTCATTCCGCTCGTGTCGTGGTCGGCTGTCACAACAATGAGGGTTTCGTCGGGATGGGCCAGATAGAATTCATAGGCAATGGCGATCGCTTTGTCGAAGTTTATGATCTCCTTGATGACTGCGCCTCCGTCGCGGGAGTGGGCGGCATGGTCGATGTTGCCGCCTTCGACCATTATGAAAAATGATTCGGGGCTATGCTTCTTCATGTGGTCAAGGCATGTTCGGGTCATCGCCTGGAGGGAATTGGCGCTGTTGACCGAGTCGATCGTATAGCCGATGTTGTTGATGCGTGTCGTGTCGGTCCCAAGCATTACGACCCGTCGTGAGTCTGAATTGCGGGCGTCGGCGCAACCTCTGACAATGTCTATTCCTGCGGAGCGGAACCGGTCGAGCAGGTCGGTCGGCTTGCCGTCGGAGACTGTGCCTCTGAGATTGGCTCCGGCGATGAATTCATAGCCTGATTCGATCATGTCGAGGCCTATTTCATAGAACATGCTTCTGTTCGGGACGTGAGCGAAGAATGCAGCTGGGGTCGCGTCGTCGGCGGCTACGGATGTGACAATCCCGATTCCGTAGCCGTTGTCTTTGAGTCGGGCGGCGACGGACCGCATGGGTATGGAGTCCGGGTTCATGCCGAGCATGTAGTTTTTGGTTTTGGTTCCGGTTGCAAGTGCTGTTCCGGCAGCAGCGGAATCGGTTACACGCGAGGATGCGGAGTGGGTAGTGGCGACTCCGGCAACAGGAAAATCGGTCATCAGCAGTTTTGTTTCGGGAGATTTCATCCGGAGATAGGCGTCGGTTGTCGCTATATGTCCGAGTCCCATTCCGTCGCCGATGAAGTAGAATACATAGCGCGGGGCTGCCTGTGTGGCGGCAGTCAGTGCAAGGAGGATGGTTGCTGTCAGTATGCGTCTGATCATAATGGAATGAGTGGTTAAGTCTTTATGATGGCTGGAGGTGGAAAAAGTGCCGCAATCAGATATGAAGGCGGCACTTTTTTAAGTGACATTAAGAACGTCAGTTGTCAGAGACGGATTTTGAAGCTTTTAGCAGAGTTGTTTCCGGCAACGGTGACAACGTAGATTCCCTGCGGGAGGCCAGACCCGTCGATTGTGCGGCAGTCGGCTGAGATTGAATAATCTCCGATCTTCACACCGGAAACGGAATAGATCGATGCAGTTGCGGCTCCGGGCGAGACGCAGTAGATCTGTCGCGTTGCAGGTTCAACCCAAACTTTTGTTTCGGAATCGCTGACTGTTACGTCCTCGATTGCGGCGGAGAGGCCGAGGACGTCGCGGATTCCTGCGTAGGCATTCAGTTTACCGTAGCCTGTGTCGTTGTTTGGAGTCGCACCGGTGAAGTTGTCGCGGTCGCAGGTTCGTGAGAGGATTCCTCGGATGTCTTCGGGGGTGAGGTCGGGGTTTGCTTCAAGCCAGAGGGCGATCGTTCCGGTGACGACAGGCGTGGCCTGCGACGTGCCCATTGAGATTTCGAAGAAGTAGCTCTGGTCAGATTCCCTGACGGGAGTTATGTACTGGACCAGATTTGAGGGGCCTCCGGAGTAGAAGGAGTTGAAGCCGGAGATGATTACTGAACCGGGTGCCATAACTTCGGGTTTCATTCGGCCGTCGGCTGTAGGTCCACGGCTGTAGAACTGTCAATTAAACACATATACGAACCCAAGACACAGCCACAAATAGAGGTGTCACGTATATGCAT
>JAIDJZ010000070.1 GCA_029051965.1 Paramuribaculum sp.
TCTCTAAGGAAGGTGTGCTTCTGATGAAGCACCTTCAGGGTGGTGTGAAGAAAGGTGCATTCGACGAAGCTGAAGCAGAACGTCGTTTTGCAGCCTGGAAAGAAAAGAAGCAGGCAAACGTTGACGCTCTGAAAGCTAACATGGCTTCTGCCAAAGAACTTGAAGCGAAGAAGCGTTTTGAAGACGAGCAGGCTAAAAACGCAGCCAAAGCAGAAGCTGTGGCTAAGAAGAAAGCTGAACTCGCTGCCGCAAAAGCTGAAGCTGAAGCAGCTGCAGCCGCTGAAGAAGCCGCTGAAACTGAAGAAGCTCCTGCCGCTGAATAATTCCTGCGGACAGAATCTAACGATTTCAATTTGCACAATCGGCCGGATCCCACTATCTCGGGATGCCGGCCGATTGCTTTTCATGATGACTGCACATGTGGAAAAAACGAGAGCGACCCGATTGTGAGCCGCTCTCGTGTGAGATTTTACTTTTGTCAGTGGTCAGAAACGGAAACCGATTGTAAGCACGACATTGTTTGAATTTGATGTAACTTCCGACGCCGCGGGCGCAAGCGTGTAGTTATTGGGCGTGTAGGGGTGGAAGTCGCTTTTGTAGTGTTTGTTGACATAAGCAGCATCGGCATAGAAGTTTTTGTATTTATAGCCGAGTCCGCAAGTCAGATAGCGGGTGGAATTGTCGAGCGTATAGGACGGAGTCGTGCCCGTATCGTTGGGCGACGAGGTGTAGACCGGGATCTGGTTGTCTTTTACTTCCGCCCCTGTCGGCGAGGACTCGTAGGCGTAGCCTGCGCGGATGCTGACATGGTTGTTGATGCGGTATTCCGCTCCGAGTCTTACGATATTGGTCGCTTTGTAGTAGCTCTTGATGTCACCGTTGATAGCGTCGACGTTTTCTCCGTTGTCGTACTTGGTCGTCATGTCCTGATAAGGACGGTATTCATAGTCAGCGGAGATGATCGCCTTCGGGCCGATGACGACAGCTGCGCTCGCCATGAGTCGCCAGGGAGTGCGGAGTTTCCAGTTTGCCGCTTCGATCGGTGTGCCGTGGTAACCCGGCTTCAGATCTCCGTCGGCATATCCGTAGCCGTAGTCAACGATTCCGTCATTGTTTTGCGTAAGGTTGTAGTAGGTGGGAGTGTGGACTGCGAAGCCGAGACGAAGCTCGTTGATCGGGCGTACGATAAGGCCCGCTTTGAAGTTATAGCCCGTGCCGCTGATGTGCTTGCGGCTCTGGAGGCCGAAGCCGACTTCCTGATCAGTCGCTACGGGAGTCGGACTTGCAACGACATCTCCGTTTTGGTCAACTACAGGAATAGTGGCATTCTGGAGGAATTCCTGATAATAGACGTTCTGATTGTAGTTAATGTCCGTGATGCCGAATCCGATGCCCCAGTAGACAACGTCGGCGAAATTGCCGCCGAGATTGATTTCATATTCGTCGACATAGCCGGTTTCTTCGACGTCGAATTCATGTTCGCCTGTGGTTCCGTTGCCCCAGAGCCCGTTGTAGGTTGTGCTTCCCGGGCTGACGGGGTTGATCATATATGAATTATAGGCGAGGATACTCATCCAGGGAGCACCGTAGGTTGCGAAATAATTGTTGTCTGTCCCTTTGAGGTCGTCACCTGTCCAGTTCTCGGCCGAGGTAAATCCGGCGATGTAGTTCGAGAGTGAACCGTTCATCACGTCGACACCACGGAAACGTCTGTTGAATGAAGCCGCACGGTTATAGGTGAATCCCCAGTTGAAGAACGGCATTATTTCTGAGTTAGTGCGCGTTGCGCCAACGTAGCCGACATTGTTGACTCCGACTTTGGTCTGCTTTTGGTTATAGGACATTACCGGAGTGTTGGTTTTGGCGCTCTGGACGTCAATGTCCAGAGTTATACCTATGTCACTTTTGCGATAAACGCCAATACCGCCCGGGTTCTGATTGAGAGTCGAGAGATCTCCTCCCAGAGCTCCGAACGCGCCGCCCATAGACATGAAGCGTGCGGTTCCTCTCAGATCATAGCGCGACAACTGATAGGCGTCGATTGCAGTCTGGGCGAACATCGCCAGCGGCAGAGCTGCGCATAAAGCTGAAAAAACTCGTTTTTTCATATTGTGAAAGACTGAATAGTTATCAATGTAATAATTTTCGTTTCCCGGGTGAGAGATGGCCCTATTATATATATGTGGGATCAGTGTCGGCCGCGGCCTCCTCCTCCGCCGCGTGAGCCTCCTCCCATCGAACCGGCGCCTCCGCCGCGATAACCGCCAAATGAGCCTGAACTGCGATAGGTCGAGCCATTGCTGTTGTTGCGGAACGACGAATTGTTGGAGTTGCGGTAGGAATTCGTGTTAGAGTTCGAATTCTGACGATGCGAATTATTGTTCTGGCGCACGCCCGAATTGTTTTTGCGGATTGAGCCGCTTCCGTTTCTGACAGAGCCTCCGCTCTGGCGGTAGCCTGACGACGAGCTGCCGGGGCGATAAGTCCCGTTGGTGCCTGCCGAAGGTCGGGATGACAGACGGTAAGAGGGGCGGATGCTGCCTGACGGGCGAACCTGATGTCCGGGACGGATGTTGCCTGATGGGCGGTTCGGGCGGCTCGGAATAGCGTGTCCCCAGCCGTGTCCCCATCCATGACCCCAGCTCCAGCTCGGACCCCATCCCCATCCGGGTCCCCAGGTCCATGACGGCCCCCAGGCCCAATAGGGGTCCCATCCGCAGTTCCAGTACCATGAATATGGGTGCGTATAGCCCCAGTACCAGGATGAATACGGGTAGCCCCAATAGCCGTAAGAGGGAACCGCATTGATATAGATATTTACGTCCGTGGCCGGCTGCGAATAGTAAAGGCTGGCAAGCTCGGCGTCGCTTGAGGATGTGACAACGTCGGGATTATAGAAGCGTTCGATCTGTCGGGTGTAATTGAAATCTCCGGATTCGCTCGCCTCTGAGGCGGTGTCGGCCGCCGCGAAAACGCCGCGGCGGTTGTAGGTGTCAATGTCAATGTTGACGCCGGCGCGATTGTCAGGCACTGTCGCCTGATAGATCTGGGTTTCCGCTATGTTATTCTTTTTCTTCGATTCGCTCTTGGCTTTCGACGGATTGAAGTAGATGTCGTCATCGTCATAGCCCTGAGCAAAGCCGACAGCGTTGGCACCAAGAATGATGGCCGCAGTCAGAAATGATGTTATTCGGATATCCATAATTCAGATTTTATAAGTTGAGAGATTAATGGCAGCTATAGAAAAAGACATTGAAAACCGGATTTGGTTTAATGCCTTTTTTGCTTTAATATCACAAATATAGGACTTTCTGCTGAAAACATGACTCAAATGTGCCGATGCTGCGGTTTTTTTAGACAGATTTAACAAATTCGCCTCTCCGCTGTGACATATGAATCTAATCACGGAGAGGCGAATTTCTCGACGTCAGCCTCGCGAGATGTGAGAGGCGGGGCGGATGTCGTAGCTGAGCATGCAGATGCAGAATCCCCAGTAGATGAATGCCAGAGATGTCAGCATGCTTGTCATCAGCATGTTCTGGATATAACCGGCTTCGAGAAAGAAGAATCCGATGACCATCAGAAGAATACCGTTGATAAGATAGAGCCACCAGTATCGGCGCGCGCGTTGGCTGACCGAGCTGAAAATGGCTCCGAGGCCCCAAAACAGGAATACGATCGCAATGAAATACGGGAAGACAAGTTCAGAAAGAATCACACTGCGCACAAGCATGAAGCCGATGAACAGGTCGATAACACCCCCGACGAGCCACCATCCCCACCCCTGAGGC
>JAIDJZ010000071.1 GCA_029051965.1 Paramuribaculum sp.
ACCTGGCGACCAACCGTCTTGTCCAGAAGGGCGAAGCTGTCGGCGTTATCGCTGCGCAGTCGATCGGTGAACCGGGAACACAGCTTACACTCCGTACGTTCCACGTCGGTGGTGTGGCCTCGAACGTTGCCGCAATCTCGAGCGTGACTTCGCGCTACGACGGTATTCTCGAAATGGAGGAACTCCGCACTGTGACTACCGACGAAGTCGACGAAAAGGGACGTAATGTGGAGGTTGTTGTCGGACGTATGGCCGAGCTCCGCATTCTCGATCCGAACACGAAAATGATCTATACGACCGCTAATATCCCCTACGGTTCGAAGCTTTATTTCGACAGCGGCGCAACGCTCAAGAAGGGCGATGTGATCTGTGAATGGGACCCCTTCAACGCGGTTATCGTCAGCGAATTCAACGGTAAGATCAAGTATGAGAACCTTATCGAGAACGTGACCTATCGTAACGAGGGTGACGAGCAGACAGGTCTCTACGAGAAGATCATCATCGAGTCGAAAGACCGTACGAAGGTTGCCGAGGCTAAGATTGTCGACGCCAACGGTCAGGAACTCAAGACTGTTTCGCTCCCTGTGGGTGCTCACCTTATGCATGAGGACGGTCAGGATGTGAAGATCGGTCAGACCTTCGTGAAGATTCCCCGTTCGTCGTCGGGTGGTGCCGGTGACATCACCGGTGGTCTGCCCCGTGTGACCGAGCTCTTCGAGGCCCGTAATCCGAGCAATCCCGCAGTCGTTGCGGAAATTGACGGAGAGGTCAACTATGGCAAGGTTAAACGCGGTAACCGTGAGATCACCGTTACGTCGCGTCTTGGCGAAGTGAAGAAATATCTCGTTCCGCTTTCGAAGCAGCTGCTTGTACAGGAGAATGACTATGTCCGCGCGGGCACACCGCTTTCAGCCGGTGCGATCACTCCTGCCGACATCCTCAACATCATGGGTCCGACAGCAGTTCAGGAATATATCGTCAATGAGGTTCAGGATGTGTACCGCATGCAGGGTGTGAAGATCAACGACAAGCACTTTGAGGTTATCGTGCGCCAGATGATGCGCAAAGTCAACATCATCGATCCGGGCGACACCAACTTCCTCGAGCAGCAGGTTGTCGACAAGCGCGACTTCATGGAAGAGAACGACCGCATCTGGGGCAAGAAGGTCGTTGTCGACGCAGGCGCCTCGGAGACAATGCGTCCGGGCAT
>JAIDJZ010000072.1 GCA_029051965.1 Paramuribaculum sp.
CCCGCTCCCGCCCCCTCGAAATCCGGAGCTGACGACAATGCCGCCGCCCGCCTCTTCTACACCCTGACAATCAAGGACACATCCCCCATCGAGCCGCTCGTAAAGCTCCCCGTCAACGTCATCCACCCCATAAAGATCACCGGAGGCATCGACGCGGCGCAGCGCACGCTCGATTTCAGCCTCGACGCCCCCTATCTGCAACAAGGCAACAAGCTGATCGAACAGACATCACTGACCGCAAGCGTCAAAGGTGCCATGAGTGAGGATCTGCCGGGCCACGGCGAGATAACCCTCTCGACAATGATGCCGACCAAAAACGGACCGCTGACACTCATGACATCAGCCTATGCCGCCAGCGACCACATCGACACCCGCATCGACTGGAAGATAGCTCGGGACCGCGACTTTTCAGGCAACCTCAGCCTGTCGGCCGGATTCCGCCGCGACTCGCTTCGCAACCTTCTGACCCGGATCGACATCAACCCCGGACGCCTTGTGTTCAACGACACCGTCTGGACCGTCGAACCGTCCGTCATCGACATCCAGGGCAAACGCGCCGACATCCACAACTTCCGCGTCGGACGCGACAGTCAGTTCGTCACGATCGAAGGATCCGCCTCAGCCGCCCCGTCCGATACGATTCTGATGACCCTCGAGGATGTCAACCTCGACTATGTCTTTGAGACGCTCAACATCCCGACAGCCATGTTCGGCGGACAGGCCACCGGCAAATTCTACGCGACAGACCTTTTCACATCCCACCCGAAAGCGTTCACACCCGGACTGCGCGTCAAAGGTCTGACCTACAACAAATCGCTCATGGGCGACGCCTTCATCAAATCTGCGTGGAAACCGGAAACAAAAGCCATCACGCTCGACGCCGACATCTCACAGACAAACGGACGCCACTCCTACATCAAAGGACACATCAAGCCGACGGTCGACTCTCTCGACCTCAGCTTCGATGCCGACAGAATTTCGATCGGATTCCTGCGACCATTCATGTCAGCCTTCGCAACCGACATAACCGGTCTTGCTTCCGGAAAAGCGCGACTCTACGGCAGCTTCAAGCTGATCGACATGGTCGGCGACGTCTACGGAGAAGACGTCACTCTATCACTCGGTTTCACCAACACATCCTATTCGACAACAGACTCAGTCCACTTCTCGCCGGGACGCATCGACCTGCCGCACCTGACAATCCGCGACACCTACGGCAACACGGCCAGACTTAACGGCTGGGTCACACACGAATGCTTCAAGTCGCCACGGTTCAACTTCCAGGTGCGCGACGCGTCAAACCTGCTTGTCTACGACGTCAGACCGAACTCCGAAACCAGATGGTACGGCCACATTTTCGGCAACGGATCGGCATCGATCACAGGCGAACCCGGCCTCGTCGAAATCGGCGCCAACATTTCGACAGCCCCCAACTCGACATTCACATTCGTGCTATCCGACGAACTCAACGCCCAGGAATATAACTTCATCACTTTCCGCGACCGCGACCG
>JAIDJZ010000073.1 GCA_029051965.1 Paramuribaculum sp.
CCGCAAAAGAAAGCCGCGCGATCGAAAACACCGACGAACAGAGCGAACAGCTCATTCAGGACCTCATTGCCAACCACACAATCGGTTAATCTCCGACCTCCAAAACAATCATCAATCATGACTGACAACAACAACCTCATAGTTTACTGCGAGTTCGACGAAGGCCACATCGCCGACGTCAGCCTTGAGCTCCTGACTAAAGGACGCCAGCTCGCATCGAAGTTAGGCGTTAAACTCGAAGCTCTCGTTATCGGCGACAAACTCGAAGGAATCGAAAATCAGCTCTTCCCCTACGGAGTCGACACAGTCTATAAAGTAGAAGACAGCCGACTCTTCCCCTACACTTCAAATCCCCATTCGGCTATTCTGATCAACCTCTTCAGGGAAATCAAACCGCAGATCTGCCTCATGGGTGCGACATGCATCGGCCGCGACCTCGGTCCCCGCGTGTCCTCATGCCTCCACAGCGGTCTGACTGCCGACTGCACATCGCTTGAAATCGGCGACCACAAAGACCCGAAAACCGGCAAGGAATACTCCGACCTTCTCTACCAGATCCGTCCGGCATTCGGCGGCAACATCGTTGCGACAATCGTCAACCCCGACTGCCGTCCGCAGATGGCAACCGTCCGCGAAGGCGTGATGAAAAAAGAGATCTTCGATCCCGAATACAAAGGCGAAGTCATCAACCTCGAAGCTTCCAAATATGTGAATCCCGAAGATTTCGTCGTTGAAATCATCGACCGCCACATCGAAAAATCCAAAGTCAACATCAAAGGCGCACCCATCGTCGTTGCCGGCGGCTACGGAATGGGATCACGCGAAAACTTCGACCTCCTCTATCAGCTCGCTGAAACCCTCGGCGGCGAAGTCGGCGCTTCTCGCGCGGCTGTTGACGCAGGCTTCTGTGACCATGACCGTCAGATCGGTCAGACTGGTGTCACTGTGCGTCCGAAACTCTACATCGCATGCGGTATCTCAGGCCAGATCCAGCACATCGCAGGCATGCAGGAAAGCTCGATCATCCTCTCGATCAACAACGATCCGGAAGCACCCATCAACACCATCGCCGACTTTGTCATCACAGGCAACGCCGAAGATGTAATCCCCAAACTCATTAAGTATTACAAGAAAAACTCCAAATAAGCCATGGCTAATTTCTATAC
>JAIDJZ010000074.1 GCA_029051965.1 Paramuribaculum sp.
GCTTCGACGAGAGCCGGGAGCTTTTTTGACCAGTCTTCCATCAGCGCTATCCGTTTCGACGGGATGCGTGCGATGTTGGCGATAGGATTGATCGCTTCGATGAGGTTTGCGGAGAGATCTCCGACTCTGACGCGGCTGTGGGCCTCGACCGAGAGCTCGTTGGCGAAGCTGCCTCCGAGAATGAAGGCTTTGCCGGAGAAGATGCGGCTTTCGGGGTTGAGGTTCAGATAGTGGCTGACCACGTCGCGGCTGCCGTGGTAGTGGTTGAGCCGCAGGGAATCGTCAGTCACCGGGATGTATTTGCTTTTGCCGTCGGAAGTGCCCGATGACTGCGCGAAGCGTCTCACTTTTCCTGGCCAGAGGATGTCTTTCTCGCCGCGTATCATTCTCATGATATAGGGGCGGAAGCGGTCGTAGGGGGTCAGGGGGACAGATTCGGCAAACTGCTCGTAGGTGCCGATCATTCTGAATCCGTGGTCGCGCCCCCATTCGGTCTGCCGGGCGGCTGCGATCATTCTTCGGAGCTGCGCGCGCTGGATCTCCTCGGTCTCCCCGGCAAACCGCCGGACAGCACCCAGCCTCTTCAGAAAAAACGGACGTAGGAGTCTTGTCGGATTCATTTGGATTGTCTGTTGGAATGATAAAAAGCGGAGAGATTCAAGAAGCCGCAAATTTACGTCAAAAAAGGGGATTTTTACAGTTTTGAGTGGAAAATTTCTTATTATCACTTATAATGAAGGAGTGAATTTTGTTTTTTGTGAAAAAATATGCGTAATTTTGCGAAAACTCAGAATGAATCATGAAACAGATCAAAATAAAAAGCTACGGGCTGTTGGCGGCACTGATCCTGCTGACTGTCAGCCTGACATCGTGTGACGAACCCGACCAATATTATAGCGACAATCTCCTGACCTATTACGGATGGGAGCTTGTGGCTGTCAACGGAGTCCCTGTCGCCGAGCTGGATGTCTGTGAGTTCCAGTTCTATGATTTCGGAAACGGGACCTACGGACGCTACAATGAACGCGGCGAGTGGTACACGGTTCCGATCACGTGGGAGGTCGTCTACAGCGGCGGCGGAGCCGAGTATCTTTATGTCTATGCCCAGGGTGCGGTGCAGCCGTGGGAATATCAGATGCGTCTCTATAGCGGCCGTCCTGCCGTGCTTGAGCTTGATGATCTATTCACCGGTGACCGCCTGACATTTCAAGCCTATTGATGCGTTATGGCTGCCAAGGATTTATCAGAAAAATGGACCGAGCTCGAACTGCTTCCGGAGTGGGACGAGACCTACTATGATGTCTACACCGGAAAGAAGCATGGCAAATGGGTCATGCTCAAAACGCTGAAGCCTCAGTATAAGGACGATCCGCGTTTTCAGGCGATGATCGAGAAGGAATTTGACGTGAGATATAATCTCGCGCATCCGGGAATTGTCATGATCAACGACTTCGAGGATGTGCCCGGCGTCGGCCGGTCGATCATCACAGACGATGTCTACGGACTTTCGCTCAGAAAGCTGATCGACCGCAAGGAGGTCACGATGGACCACATCCGACGTCTCTGCACGCAGATGATCGATGCGATGGAATATATCCAGACCAACCATCTGGTCCACTTTCCCCTTCGCCCCGAAACAGTTATCTTTACGGAGAATATCGGCAATCTGAAGCTTATAGATGTCGGCTTTGACCAGCGCGACCAGCTGAGTCCGGCCGAGGCCACAGACGATATTCTTGCCTTCGGCCGCATTCTCTCCGAGGCTGTCGGTGCGGTTCCGGATGCACCTGCGCAGTTGCGCCGCATTGCTGAAAAATGTTGCAATTCAGACCCGAAAGCGCGTTACCGTTCAATCCACCAGTTGCGCATGGCTCTTGCCCAGCGCTCGAACAACAAGTTTTATATCGCAATCATTATTTTCCTGCTCGCGATGATAGGAATTCTGCTATGGTTCAACTCTTCCGGGGCGCCGGCCACCATAGAGACTGTTGAAAACACTGCTGTCGCGGGCGGTCACATTCAGACTATACAAGATTTCATAGCCACATGTCAGTTGAAATAAAAGCCCTCTCTCCGGTTCCGGGCCAGTTGCGTCCGTTTGTTAAGTTTGGAAATGAACTCTATGCAGGTTCGCCCTACTACGTCCCTTCGATGAGCATGGACGACATGCAGACTCTCAACCCGAAGAAAAATCCGGCCTATGAGTACTGCCGTTCACAGGCGTTCATGGCCTACCGCGACGGCAAGCCGGCCGGGAGAATCCTCGCGATTGTCAACGACGTGGCCAATGAGCGTTCTCAGCGCAAGCAGGCGCGTTTCGGTTTTGTTGATTTCATTGATGACGAGGCTGTTGTCGACGCTCTTTTCAATGCCGCCGAAGAATGGGCGCGCAAGGAGGGAATGACCGAGATGGTCGGCCCGATGGGTTTCACCGACATGGACCATGAAGGAATGCTCATCGAGGGCTTCGAGGAGATGGGAACGATGGCCACCATCTATAACTACCCCTACTATCCTGCGCACATGGAGCGTATGGGCTATGCGAAGGATGTTGACTGGATCGAGTTCCGTGTTGAGGTTCCGACTGAGATTCCCGAGAAGTTTCAGCGTATCGCCGATATTGTCCAGAAGAAATTCGGGCTCAGGGTCGTCAAGTTCACTTCGCGCAAGAAACTCAAGGATGCCTATGGGAAGGCTCTGTTCCGTCTGATCAACGAGGCCTATGATCAGCTCTACGGCTATTGCCCGCTTTCCGAGCGTCAGATCGATCACTATATTGCCCAGTATCTCGGCTTCCTTCGCCTCGACTGTGTCAGTGTGGTCGTCGATGCCAACGACGAGCTTGTCGCTGTCGGCATTTCGATGCCGTCGCTCTCAAAAGCGCTTCAGAAGTCAAAGGGAAAGCTGTTTCCGTTCGGATGGTATCACATTCTCAAGGCTATCAATGGCCGCAATGATGTCATTGACCTTCTGCTGATCGCTGTCAAGAAAGAGTATCAGCGCCGGGGTGTCAACGCGCTTCTTTTTGCCGACCTGATTCCGGTCTACAACAAACATGGGTTCAGGTTTGCCGAAAGCAATATCGAGCTTGAGGGCAACGAAAGCGTGCAGCTTCAGTGGCAGTATTTCAACTACCGTCAACACCGCCGTCGCCGCGCCTGGAAAAAGTCGATCTGATCCCGGCGGAATCAGTGCGTGTCTGATTTTTCGTATGCGGCTATCTGTTCGGCTATCTGCGCCATTCCTTTGACGGTCGGGTGGCCTGAGCGTTTGTCGATGTCGTGGAGGATTACAAGCCCTGCTCCATAGTGTCGCGCGGCGGTCCGGAGGGCATCGGCCACATCTTCGCGCATGTCGGAATTGACAATGACCGTTATTTCAGTGCCTGGATAGTAGTCGCGTATCGACGAGAGCAGGTAGGTTATCGCCGGACGGACGCTGTAGAGGTCTGATTCGGTCCATCC
>JAIDJZ010000075.1 GCA_029051965.1 Paramuribaculum sp.
AAAAAGCGCCGGAGAGATGCGATGATAAGGTAATTTAATACATCAGCACACAACACCCCAATTCAGTTATATGCTTTTAAGCATTTTTAAATTGATACGGTCTGCAAATTACCTTTGCCTCGGCCAATCGTCATGCATCTGCGTCCGCTTGTTTCGGTCACAATGCAACCGCATTGCTCCCTCACTGCGCGAACACATCTGCACGACACTTGACCGCCCCAGCGTTAACAAATATTGGGGAACCGGCTCTTAGATCCCGTATCCCCCCACAACGTTAACAAATATTGGGGAACCGGCTCTTATTCGTAGAGAACTACGTCGAGTTTTTTCGATCCTGAAATGGCTGTGCCTGTCCAGACCCCTTCTCCATCATAGGAGATGGAGATCGTCAGGTCGGAACCTTTGTCGTTAGTATGGAAGATAAATCGGTCGTTGAGGCCGGATCCATCCATTTTGAGGTTGATTCCGTAGCTGACATTAGTGTAGTCGCAGCTACCCCACCGGCCCTCGTTGTCGGTTTTGGCCGTCAGTCTGACCGGCCATTGCTTGCCATCCGCATCGGCGAAATATCCGTTGAAATTATATGTGTGCATTAGCGGACCCGGGGTTCCGTCGCGGACATCGGAGAAGTTGTCTTCGGCAGAAGTCTCCACAGGTTCGTCTGCTGCTTCTGCGATCGCCGGTGCTGCAGTGCTTTCTTCGACAGCTGGCGTCGCGTCGCTCTCTGCTGCTGTTGCTTCGGAATCGACGAGAGTCGGTGCGGAGGGGTGGGACGGGGACTGGCGTTGTGACATCACGGCAAAGAGTAGGATCAGGCAGGCTGCGAGCAGTCCGGCGATTATCCAGGTCAGTGACCTGTTTCGCGCGGGCCGGTTTCCTTTTTCAGCAGAGTGGCCGCGCGGCAGATCCTCGGCAAAACTGATGGCATCGGCCTGACGTCCGGCCGCTTGAAACTGGAGCGCTTTTGTGAGTGCGTCGCGCAGCTGCGTCGACGTCTCTGAAGGAAGGGCCCGGGAGATGTAGTCAGGAGTCAGTTCGGTGGCTTTCGGCGGACGGCTGCCGGAAAGCGCATGCAGCATAGTAGCTGCAAGAGCATAGACATCGGTCTGTGGAGAAAAGGAGGTGATGCCGGCATACTGTTCGATCGGGGCGTAGCCTTCTGTGAATCCAGCGGCGGCTATGGTGCGCGTTGATGATCCGTTGTCGGCAATGTGTTTCGACTGGCCGAAGTCGATAAGCACGGGCTGCGGCCGGTTGCCCGGCCCGTTTGTGACCACTATGTTGCCCGGCTTTATGTCGAGATGCATGATTCGCCGGGCGTGAAGCTTGCCGACCGCATCGCATAGCGGACGGATGAGCGTCAGGGTCTCGGCCTCCGAAAGGTGATGGCGCGATGCGATGTAGTCGCGCAGAGAGGGCCCCGCAAGGTAGTCCATTGCGAAATAGGCCGTTGAGTTGGCTTTGAAAACCTCATGGACACCGACGATGTTCGGGCTGAGTCCGCGGATCGATTTCAGTCGTTCGGCCTCAGCGATAAAATCCTCCATTGCGGCTGCCACTCTTTCACGGGCCGGATCGGCGGCTACGATGGTTGAGTCGGTCGTGACGGAGTTGCGAGTGCAGTCGCCCGCAAGAAAAAACTCCTTGAGCGCCACGCAGATTTCATCGGTGTGACTGCCGGAGATGGTACTGGCCCGGGCCATGTAGGTGATTCCGAAGCCTCCCGTGCCGAGTACGCGGGCGATCACATAGCGGGTAGTTCCGGAGCAGATGACTGTGCCGTTGGGAAGGGCATAGGGAACATAAGGAGAGTCCATGAAGTGTGGGCTGATTAATGATGGGATCAATGGGTGCGGCCGAGGCTGTCGTAGAGGGCGTAGTCGTCATCGATCTTGTTGCCGATAGTTGTCAGCATGTCGCCCACAAGAGAACCGGAGATGCCACCTTTGAGCAGCCGGCGGGTAGTTTCTGGCGAAAGACGGGCGCGTCCTCCGGCGAAACGCATTGCCACTTTGGGTGCGACAAGACGCATCAGAGCTACGCTGAGAATAATCTCCTCTTCCGAAATCAGCGGAACGGATTCGAGGGGTGTACCCTTGATCGGCTGAAGGATATTGACTGGGATCGAGCAAGCGCCGGCATCGCGGGCCTGTTCGGCGAGTTCAAGACGGTCACGGAGCGTTTCGCCCATGCCGATGATGCCGCCGGAGCAGACTTCCATTCCCGCTTCGCGCGCCCAGGCGATCGTCTGTAGTTTGTCGGCGTGGGAGTGGGTCGTGCATAGGGTAGGGAAAAATGCCGCAGAGGTCTCTAGGTTGCAGTGGTAGCGTCTGACGCCTGCCTCCCGCAGTCTGATCAGCTGGTCTTTGGAGAGAAGCCCCATCGAGGCGCATAGGCTTATGTCGGATCGTTGGCCGATCTCTCGGAAAATAGAGCAGAACCGGTCCATGTCGGCCGGAGCGACTTTTCGGCCGCTGGTCACGAGAGAGAAGCGGGCGACTTTTCGGTCGGAATTGGCTTTTGCGGCCTGAAGGGCTTCGCCGAGGGGGATGAATTCATATTCCTTGATGCCCGTTGAGTGGCTGGCCGACTGGGCGCACCATTTGCAGTTTTCAGAACAGCGTCCCGAGCGGGCGTTGACAATCGAACAGGTGTCTATTTTGTCGCCACACCAGCGCTGGCGCACTTCGTCGGCAACGTCGGCGAGGGTGTCGGGAGTGTGGACGGATGCGAGTGCGAGTGCTTCTTCTACGGTGGCGGGAATGCCTTGAAGGGCTCGTTCGCGTACGGTCTGAAGGAGAATATCCGGGGATAATTCGTTAGCTTCCATATAAAAATAGTGTAGAGTCGGCCCAATGGCCGAATTTGTGCAAAATTACGAAAAAAATTGGTAGAATTTCATTCAATAATGGAAGTTTTGGATTTTGTGGGTTAACGGGAAATCTTTTTAGGTAGAAAAAAGGTTATATTTGCAACCCCGTTCAACTAAAGGGTGTCGGTTCGCGAATTTCCGTACCGCTCCTGAACCTCAAAATAAGCTATCCACAATTCAAGTTATGACTCTCACAGGTAAATTGTTAACCATTGCAGTTATGGCTGCGTCCGCTTTCGGCGCCAATGCCATGACCGTTTCGCTCGATTCATGCCGCGCAATGGCTCTGTCAAACAATAAGAATCTCCGGATGAAGGCGGAGGCTGTGCGTCAGGCCGGTTATCAGAAAGATGAGGCTTTTGCGGCTTATCTTCCCGCGCTTGATTTCGCGGGCGGATATATGTACAACCAGAAGAATCTGTCCATCTTTGATTCCGACCAGCGACTGCCGGTCCAGACGTTCGACCTTAAGACTCAGAGCTATCAGTATAATCTGGTGAAAAATCCCGTGACCGGCGAGCCGATCAAAGGTCCTGGAGGCCAGTATATACCGGAGCAGGTGGCTCTGATCCCGAAGGAGGCGATGGAGTTTGATATCCATAATGTCTTTTTCGGCGCGATCACCCTGACCCAGCCGATTTTCATGGGTGGAAAGATTGTGGCGATGAACAAGATAACAGGCTATGCGGAGGATCTTGCCCGCGCGATGCACAATTCCGAAGCCGAGAATATAATCTATGCCGTCGACGCAGCCTACTGGCAGGTCGTTTCGCTGAAGGCGAAGCAGAAGCTTGCCCAGAGCTACGTACAGCTTCTTGACACACTCCATTATAATGTCGAGAAGATGGTCGAGCAGGGCGTTGCGACACGGAGCGATCTGCTGACGGTCGATGTCAAGCTCAATCAGGCGAACGTCGATCTGACGAAAGTCGACAACGGTCTTGTCCTTTCACGCATGGCACTCGCACAGGTGTGCGGTCTTCCAGTCAACAGCGACCTTCATCTTGAAGACGAGGATATTGAAGTGGCCACTGTCTCGGCGCCTGTCGCGACATCCTATAACATGGAGGATGTCTATGCGCGCCGCCAGGATCTGAGGGCTCTTGAGATCGGAGTGAACATCTATAGCAAACAGGAGGATGTCGTTAAGTCCGACATGCTTCCGAAGGTGGCGCTTGTCGGGACATATTCGTTCAGCAATCCGAATATGTTCGACGGTTTCAAGAACCGTTTCAACGGGGCGTTTTCCGTAGGCGCGATGGTGACGATCCCTATCTGGCACTGGGGTGGCAATTACAATAAATACCGTGCGGCCAAAAGCAAGACGACAATTGCCCGGCTTGAACTTGAGAACGCCAAGGAGATGATCAATCTTCAGGTCAGTCAGTCGGCGTTCAAGGCTCAGGAGGCTATGAAGACCTACGAGATGACGGTCAGCAATCTGACCAAGGCCAATGAGAATCTTCGTCAGGCCAACGTCGGGTTCCGGGAGGGTGTCATGACGACGGATAATGTCATGGAGGCCCAGACTGCGTGGCTCAAGGCCAATTCCGAAAAGGTCGACGCGATGATCGACGTCCATCTCTGCGATGTCTATCTCTCGAAGGTGCTTGGAACTCTTCCCTATCCGACCGGCGATTGACCGCAGGGAACGCTCTTTTTGTCTGAAACAAGGAAAAAATAGAAAACAATAAATAAAACAAATCCATTATCATGGCTGAAATTGATAAAACTCCGACTCCGGAACGCCGCGAATCGCGGGTGTTGATGTTTTCACTTCTGTTAGTGGTGATCGCGACGGCGGCAATAGCGATCATCGGACTGTTCCTGCTGAAGCCGCCGGCCGAGATCATTGAAGGTCAGGCTGAAGCCACATCGGTCAGAGTGTCCGGGAAGCTGCCGGGAAGAGTGACCGAAATCTATGTGAAGGAGGGCGACATGGTGAAGAAGGGCGATACGCTGATCCATATCCATTCGTCGCTTGCCGAAGCTAAGCTGATGCAGGCCACCGAGATGAAGAAGGCTGCTGCGGCCCAGAACCGTAAGGTCGATGCCGGAACTCGCTCTCAGATCGTGCAGGGCGCACGTGATCTGGTGGCACAGGCAGCGGCTGCCCGCGAGATTGCCCAGAAGACCTATGACCGCATGCAGAATCTCTATAACGAGGGTGTCATGTCGGCACAGAAACGAGATGAGGCTAAGGCTGCCTATGATGCGGCAGTTGCCGGAGAGAAGGCTGCCCAGAGTCAGCTGAGTCTGGCTATGGCGGGTGCTCAGAACGAGGACAAGGAGAGCGCCGCCGCTATGGTCGGAGTGGCCCAGGGAGGTATCAAGGAGGTCGATGCTGTTCTCGAAGATCAGTATCTGCTCGCTCCGTGCGACGGTCAGATCGATCAGATCTATCCGGAGCCAGGCGAACTTGTTTCGCTCGGCACTCCGCTCATGACGGTTCTGAAAGTCGATGACAAATGGGTCACTTTCAATGTCCGTGAAGAAGTCCTCAATGATTTCAAGCTCGGCGACAAGGTGAAGGTCATGATTCCGGCCCTTGACAGGAAAGAGGTCGATGTCGAGGTCTACTATGTCCGCGATATGGGTAGCTACGCAACGTGGCGCGCCACGAAGAGCACCGGCGAATGGGACAGCCGCACATTCCAGGTCAAGGCCCGTCCGACCGAACAGCTCAAGGATCTTCGTCCGGGCATGACAGTTGTCTACCGTCCGTAGACACGGTCGAATGAAAAATGTTTATCGTTAGGTTATTAAATTCTGCTTATCAGTGTCACTCAGATATTTAAAACAATCTCTTTCGGATGGCGTCAGAACTCTGGTTTCCCGGCGTGTCTATCTGATATGCCTGATTGTCGTTCCGATTCTGACAACCCTCTTTTTCATTGACATGATGGACGAGGGATTGCCGCTGAGGGTTCCGTCGGCTATCGTCGATCTGGACCAGTCGCCGCTGTCGCGACAGGTGACCCGGTCGCTGCAGGCCTCGGAGCTGACGGACATCAATGAGAAGGCGGAATCCTATCATGCGGCAATGGAGCAGGTGCGCTCGGGAAAGGTCTACGGCTTCTTCATGATTCCGGAAGATTTCCAGAAGGACGCTCTCAGCGGCCGCACTCCGACAATCAGCTACTACTGCAACCTGACCTACTTCGTTCCGGGCTCGCTTATGTTCAAGGGCTTCAAGACGATTGCCGTTACGACGGCGGGGGGTATCGTGCAGACCACGCTTGTCTCGGCCGGAATGCCTGAGGCAGAGGTGTCGACGATGATCCAGCCGATGACGGTTCAGACCCAGGCGATCGGCAATCCCTGGATGAACTATAACTATTATCTGACGAATTCCTTTATACCGGGAATGATCGCACTGATGGTGGCTCTGGTGACGGCCTATACGATCTGCGACGAGATCAAGCGGCGCAATTCGCGCCGGTGGCTCAGCCGTGCGGGCGATTCGATCGTAGTGGCTCTGGCGGGTAAGCTTTTCCCGCAGACGGTCATTGAAATCTGTGTGGGTCTTGCCTGTCAGGGGATCATGTTCGGATTCTATCATTTCCCGCTGAACTGTCCGGTCTGGCGCATGGTGCTTGCGATGGTCATGATGGTCATAGCGTCGCAGGCTTTCGCCGTCACGATCTGCTGTCTGATCACCAATCTGCGTCTGTCGGTCAGTCTCTGCGCTCTGACCGGGATTCTCGCGTTCTCTCTGGCGGCTTTCTCGTTTCCGGTCACCAGCATGTATCCGCCCGTTGCGGCGTTCAGCTACATCCTTCCGGTCCGCTATTATTTCCTGATCTATATCGATCAGGCGCTCAACGGGATTCCGCTTTACTATTCCCGCATGTATTATATCGCTCTCGCCATTTTCCCGCTCGTTCCGTTAGGTCTGCTCTGGCGCCTTAAACGGAGAATGAAGCAGATGGTCTATCTGCCCTGATCCGACGGGGATCTGACAGTGTGGCAACAACCCGAACACTCACAATCATGAAACGAATCTTCTCAGGCATATCGGCAACGGCGACAACTCTGTTCAGGGTGTGGCGGCGGGAGTTTTATCTCGTCTTCCATGACCAGGGTGTCATGCTTTTCTTTTTCTTCCTGACGCTGGCCTATCCGGTCATCTACACAATTATCTACAATCAGGAGGTGATTAAGGATATTCCGATCGCGGTGGTCGACAATTCGCGCACGGTTTCGAGCCGTGAGCTGACACGCATGATTGACGCGACGGAGGGAATCGAGGTCTATGATTATGCTTCGAACCTGCATGAGGCCCGCAGAATGGAGAATGATCACAAGGTCTACGGGATTCTTGAGATTCCGGGCGATTATGACCATCGCCTCGGTCGCGGGGAGCAGGGAGTCGTTGTGTTTTATTCGGACATGTCGCTTCTGCTCCGCTACCGTACGTTTCTTTCTGCTCTGACCGATGTTCAGCTGGCCGCCGGAACGGATATCCGGCAGGAGAACATCAGTCGGCTTGGCCTTGTTGCCGATGGAATGGGAGGTCTGCCGGTGGAAAACGAGGCGTTTCTGCTCGGCGACCCGACGCAGGGTTTTGCGTCGTTCATCATGCCGGGAGTGCTTGTGCTGATTCTGCAGCAGAGCATGCTGCTTGGCGTCACGATGCTTGCGGCAGGGATCAAGGAGCGTCGGCGCCGTTTCGGCGGGATCGATCCGGAAACTGTTCCGGCCGGTCCGATGACCACGATCTGGGGCAAGACACTCTGCTATCTGACGCTCTATCTTCCTGTCTGTGTCTATGTGCTCGATGTCGTGCCGATGATGTTCAGCCTTCCCCATATCGGTGATTTCCGCGAGATGTTTCTCTATATCTTCCCGATGCTTGTCGCTACGGCATTTCTGGGACAGACGATCAGTGTTTTTGTCACTGAACGCGAGAGCTCGATGCTTGTCATTGTGTTCACGTCGGTGATCTTCCTGTTTCTCAGCGGTCTTACATGGCCGCGGTATGCGATGAACGATCTCTGGACGTGGATAGGCAATGCTGTCCCTGCGACATGGGGAATCGAGGGCTTTATCCGGATGAATTCGAATGGCTCTCCGCTGTGGGAGCAGAGTCATCCCTATACGATGCTGTGGATTCTTGCGGGAATCTATATGGTCACTGCCTATCTTGTCGCGAGGTTTAGCCTTCCTTCGCGCCGGGCACGTCTGCGCGGCACTTGACCGCCCCAGCGTTAACAAATATTGGGGAACCGGCTCTTATTTGCGGTCGGTCTTGCGTTTCGGGTTTGCGGGAAACCATCCGCGTGCGACTCGCTGTTCCTGCTCAGAGATTTCGAGAATTGACCAGAAGCATGTGAATGCGAGCACTCCGAGCAGGGTCGACCAGATAACGTCGGCTATGAAGTAGGATGAAATGCCGGCCGCAATTCCTGCGACAAGAAAGACCCAGCGGCATCCGAGTCCGAAATAGTAGTGGGATTTGATGACGATGGGGTGGAAGATCCCAATGATGAGAAAGGTCAGTAGGCCTATTGTCAGGCCGAGAAGTCCGTGGTCTGAGAGTATCTGTGTCATGTTGAGTTGGTCTGTCTGTCAGTAATTGTCGCGGGTGGCTTACCAGCCGCCGGTAGCGCCTCCTCCACCGAAGCTTCCTCCGCCGAAAGATCCGCCGGAGAAACCGCCTCCGCCGCCTCTTCCGAAACCACCGCCTCCAGGGCCTATGATGACTACGGGCGCGGCGAGTTTCGCAATCTGATACGGGACGCGTCGTGTGTGGCCGCAGTTCTCGCATACATAGATGCGTTCTCCGGTGCCTGCATGGGTTGTTGTCGGTGCGATGACGGTCCGGTTGCTGATGAGGCGCGAGGCTCGGGTGCCGCAGTTCTCGCATTGCTGGAGGCCGGATTTTTTGTTGATGTATGGGATTATGTCTTTTTCACCGCACTGCGGGCATAGCCAGACGTCGTAGTCGACGGAGTCGAGCTGTTCCTCGCGGTCCTGTGCGGGGGTGAGGTAGAGGTTGTCGGTCTTTTCGTCGAGTTTGTCCATCCGGTGGGTGCAGTTCGGACAGTTGCGTGGATGATTCCGGAGCCTGTTCATCAGAAATATGCAAAGAAGTAATGCAGGCAGCGGCAGCCCGAGTCCGAGGAACGAGAGGAATAGTGCGACAGGTTTCAGGCTGTTGAGCTCGTCGTAGCGGACTGTTTCTTCTTTCCGTCGGTTGGCAACGTAGCTTCTTATGACCAGAATGAGCATTATGATTCCTGAGACTGCGCCGAATCCGGCCATCAGTCCGAGTATGTCGAGGTCCTCTTCGCCGGCCGCTGCGTCGTTGGGGGTTGCAGAGCGGAGTTCTTCGGCATAGCGTGGGTCAGTCAGGACACGGCATACGGCAGCGGTTGCAGCCATGACACCGCCATCGTAGTCGCCCTCCCGGAAGTAGGGGATGGCGTCGTCGCGTATGATGCGGTTGCAGACAATGTCGGGGAGAACTCCTTCGGCACCTTTGCCTGGGGCTATTGTGATCTTCCGACGGTCTGTCACGAGAAGGATGATTACGCCGTTGTCTTTGTCGGCTTTTCCGACGCCCCATTTCTCACCGAGAGCGACGGCGAAGTCGATAAGTTCGTATTTTTCGGGAATGTCCGAGAGGGCTATGACAACGGGCTCGGCGGATGTGGCTTTCCAGGTCTGTGAGATCATGGCGTCGAGTGAGTCGACGCATGCCGGCGAGAGGATGTTGTCGGGGTTGCTGACGAATCGAGTGCGGTCTGCAACGTGGACGTTAGGGACATTGTCGATGTCGGTCGGGGCGCAGAGAGCGCATAGAGATGTCAGGCAGACAAAG
The DNA here is from genome assembly GCA_029051965.1 of Paramuribaculum sp. Classification (GTDB taxonomy): domain Bacteria; phylum Bacteroidota; class Bacteroidia; order Bacteroidales; family Muribaculaceae; genus Paramuribaculum. The sequence continues at coordinate 9,699 of JAIDJZ010000075.1, forward strand.
AGAAAAAGGAGGTGTCGTTTCATTCCAAGTGTGGGTTCAATGGGCTTCAAGCCAGTTTTTACCTGTTCCTACCGAGACTTCGAGGGGAACTTTTGCAGAGAAAGCTGATTCCATCCGTCGGACGACGAGTTCTTTCATCAGGTCGATCTCTTCGGGGACAACGTTGAAGATCAGTTCGTCGTGGACCTGCATGATCATTCTTGATCTGAGTCCGCGAGAGGCGATCTCGTTGAAGATATCGATCATTGCGATCTTGATAATGTCGGCAGCCGATCCCTGGAGCGGTGCGTTTATGGCGTTTCGTTCGGCATAGCCTCGAACGACTGCCGAGCGGCTGTCGATGTCTGGAAGCATTCGTTTGCGGCCTTTGACGGTCTGTACGTAGCGCAGTTCGCGAGCTGTTTCGATGCTCCGGTCCATGTAGCTTTTGACTTCGGGGTAGGTCCGGAAATATCCTGCGATCAGGTCTTTTGCCTCGTTTCGCGGGATTGCGAGGCGTTCGGATAGACCGAACGCCGAGATTCCGTAGATTATTCCGAAGTTTGCAGTTTTAGCAGCGCGTCGCTGGTCGTCGGTCACTTCGTCGATCGGAATGTGGTTTATTTTCGCTGCCGTCGCGCGATGGATGTCGGCACCGGAAAGGAATGCTTCGATCATTGCGGGGTCGCCGGAAAGGTGAGCCATCAGTCGCAGTTCGATCTGCGAGTAGTCGGCGGAGAGGAGTATGTCGCCGGGATCAGGGATGAATGCGCGCCGGATTTCGCGTCCGTCGTCGGATCTGACCGGAATGTTCTGGAGGTTGGGGTTTGTTGAAGAGATGCGTCCGGTCGCCGTCACGGTCTGGTTGTAGGATGTGTGGATCTTTCCGGTCGCGGGGTTGACCATTTCGGGGAGGGCGTTGATGTATGTCGCGAGGAGTTTTCGCAGTGCTCTGATCTTTAGGATCAGATCGACGATTTCGTGTGAGTCGCGGTATTTCTCAAGGATCTCTTCGGTTGTCGAGTAGGCACCTCTTTTCGTGCGCTTTGCCTTGGGGTCGATTTTCAGTCTTTCGAAGATTACTTCTCCGACCTGTAGGGGAGATGCGATGTTGAATCGGCTTCCTGCGAGTTCGAAGACGCGGTCTTCCATGTCAGTCAGGCGAGCGGTGTAGGCCTGCGACAGTTTTGCGAGTTCGGGGGAGTCGATGCGTACACCTGTCCATTCCATTTCGGCAAGCACGCGTATCAGCGGCAGTTCGATGTCGGTCAGAAGAGGCTCGAGGCCGCCGGATCTGATTTCTTCGATCAGGCTGTCTTTGAGCTGGAGCGCGATGTCGGCTCGTTCGGCGGCACGACGGAGCGATTCGTCGAGAGAGGCTTCTTTTTTGCCTTCGGGTGGCATCATTTCGTAGCCGAGGCTGGATAGGGCGAGCTTGTCGGCGTCGTGTTTCATCTCGGGGGAAATGAGGTAGTGGGCTACTCCGGTGTCGAAGTATGATGCTCTGAATTCAATCCCGATGCGGCGGAGCAGGAGATAGTCGCGTTTGATGTCGGTTGATACTATTTCCGGACCTTCAGCAGAGAAGAGGGGCGATAGGATTTCGGCGGTTTCTTCGAGCGGGTGACCGGCGAGCGGGATGTAGACTGCTTCGCTGCGGCCTGATGCGATTGCGATACCGCGCAGGCGGGCTGTCATGGCGTCCGGCCCGAATGCGTCGACGGCAATTCCGACGGCGGTTTTTGCGGCGGCTTTGCGGATGGCTTCTGCGGCGTTCTGCGGCGATGTCGCGGCGTGATAGCGTGGGTGGCGAGTCGCAATCGATTCGAGTGCGAGAACGGGGGTCGCAGATGCCTGTTGGTCCGGGAGGTCGAAGAGGGATCCGATCGTTCCCGGGGCATTGGTCGCGGGGGCTGTCTCGCGCTCACTGCCGATCCGGTCGGGATAGTTCTGGCGCAGCCGGGAGATGAAAGTCCGGAATTCGAGCTTCCGGTAGATTTCCAGCAGTTTTTCGACGTCGAGCTCTTTTCTGACGAGCGAGTCTGGGGTGATGTGGCCGAGCGGGACGTCGGTCTTTATGGTCACGAGCCATTTCGACAGGCGTATGAGATCGGCGTTGTCTTCAATTTTGTGGCGGACGGCACCTTTCAGATCGGCGGTGTGCAGAAGGAGGTTTTCGACAGAGTCCCACTGTGCAATCAGTTTGGTCGCTGTCTTTTCTCCGACGCCCGGGCATCCGGGCACGTTGTCGCTGGCGTCTCCTTCAAGAGCGAGAAGGTCGATCACCTGTGATGGTTTAGCGATTCCATAGCGCTCGCATATCTGTTGCGGTCCTCTGATTTCGAATCCTTCTCCGCGCAGAGCGGGCCGGTACATGAATACGGAGTCGGTGACGAGCTGTCCGTAGTCTTTGTCGGGCGTCATCATATAGGTCAGAAAGCCTTCTTTTTCGGCGGCTCTCGAGAGTGTTCCAATTACGTCGTCGGCTTCGTAGCCCGGAATCTCGATGGCCGGAATGCGATATGCTTCGAGGATCTGCTTGATGTATGGAATGGATTCGGTTATGTCCTCGGGCTGTTTGTCGCGCTGTGCCTTGTAGTCGGGATATTCGTTGTGGCGGAATGTCTGTCCGCCTTTGGGATCGAAGCAAACGGCGATGTGAGTCGGGTTTTCTTTTTTCAGGATTTCGTCGAGAGTGTTGCAGAATCCGAAGATGGCAGAAGTGTTGAATCCGCCCGAGGTTACGCGTGGAGAGCGAATCAGAGCGTAGTAGGCGCGATAAATCAGGGCGTAAGCGTCGAGGAGGAAAAGCCGGGGTTGGTCCATAAAAATGCAGAGGAATATTTGAGAGGCAGTTTAACAAATCTTATTAAACGACCTATGAGAAATTTAAAGTAAAATTACGCAAATAATCACAATTGTTGGCAATCTTAACTGACTTTTTTGTAAATTTGCAGTCGTTATCAACCAAGCAATGACTCCAATAGAATCCATCCGTCACTCCATAGCAACTGAACTAGACCGTCTTAACAGCCGTATAAACGACGCATTGATGTCGAATAACGGTCTGATGAACCGGGTGGTAGAGGGTTATCTGACGACCAAAGGGAAGCAGATCCGTCCGATCCTTGTCATACTGACGGCGAAGCTTTTCGGCGAGGTCAGTGACCGCGTCATAGCAGCAGCGGCTTCGGTCGAGATGCTTCACAATGCGACTCTGATTCATGACGATGTTGTCGATGAGTCTAAGCTCCGCCGCGGCCAGGCGACAGTCAATTCGGTATGGGATAATCAGATCGCAGTTCTGGTCGGAGACTTCTTTGTTTCGAGCGCTCTGCAACAGTCGATCTCTACGGGTGATCTGCGGATCGTCGAGGCTCTTGCTCATCTTGGCAAGATACTTTCGCTCGGCGAGGTTGACCAGATCTATAATGCCCGCTACCACTGTCTTGACGAGGAGGCATATTTCAAGATTATTTCCCACAAGACTGCGTCGCTTTTTGTCAGCTGCATAAAGATGGGGGCGTATGCGGTGGATGCTGACGGTCCCAGGGTTGAAGCGATGGAGCGTTTTGCCGAACTACTCGGCCTGTGTTTCCAGATTCGCGACGATATTTTCGACTACTATTCTAATGATGAGGTCGGTAAGCCTACCGGAAATGATCTCCGTGAGGGTAAAATCACGCTCCCTCTGCTCTATGCACTTACGAAGACTGACGCTCCGGAGCGTGAGGCGATGCTCGCGCTTTCGAAGAAGGAGCAGCTTGAGGAATCGGAAATCGAGATTCTGATCGATTATGCCCGACGTGCCGGCGGTATTGATTACGCTTATTCGACTATGGACCGTCTGCGTGATGAGGCTATGCAGCTTTTGTCGGGTTTCCCTGAGTCACAGACGGTTGAGGATTTTCGCTCGATTTTTAATTATATTATTGCGCGCCGTTATTAGGGGCGGTTAGGGGCGGTTCGTGATAACGGCCCGTCTGCGGCGTCGTCGAAGGGATGAGCACTCAGTCATTGACTGGTGTCAACTCCTTCGTTCTCACCCTCCGTCTCCTAGCATCCGAACCGTTCTGACGAACCGCCGCCATCCGGATGTCGGCCATGCGGGTGGAACGCCTTATGGCGTCTTCGTAGGCAATTTTTAACAGAATGTCAAGGTACGCTTTGCCGTATTTTAGGCGGATCGTGATAACGGTTCGTCTGCGGCGTTGCTTTCGGCTCTCGGGTTAGGTCACGGACTTAAGTTCGCTCCCTCACCCTTAGGGCGGTCCGTGATAACGGCCCGTCTGCGGCGTTGTCGAAGGGATGAGAACTCAGTCATTGACTGTTGTCAACTCCTTCGTTCTCACCCTCCGACTCCTTGCATCTGAATCGTTCTGACGAACCTTATGGCGGTTCGTGATAACGGCCCGTCTGCGGCGTTGCGAGCCGGATTCGGGATCGGTCACGGACTTAAGTTCGCTCCCTCACCCTTATGGCGGTCCGTGATAACGGCCTGTCTGCGGCGTTGCTTTCGGCACTCGGATTCGGTCACGGACGCCAGTCCGCTCCCATCATCCTCGGCCTTAGCGCCTTGCATCTGAATCGTTCTGACGAACCTTATGGCGGTCCGTGATAACGGCTCATCTGGGTCGTCGCGAGCCGGATTCGGGATCGGTCACGGACGGCAGTCCGCTCCCTCACCCTCACCGGCATGCTCCTACCATCTGAACCGTTCTGACGAACCGCCGGCCATGCGGGTGGAACGGCTGGTGGTGTGCGTCTTGGGGGCGGTCCGTGATAACGGCCCGTCTGCGGCGTTGCTTTCGGCACTCGGATTCGGTCACGGACGCCAGTCCGCTCCC
>JAIDJZ010000076.1 GCA_029051965.1 Paramuribaculum sp.
CACGTAGCTACGGCTACGCTCCTTCATCACAAGACAAAAATCACTCAGAGATATGCGACCCCAGCATTAACAAATAGTGGGGAACCGGCTCTAAGCAGAGGCCCGGAGGTCCGTAACTCAATAGCAGATTCTATTGAAACAACGGCACAAAACAGCAGATGACAATACTGACTGAGTTGGCAGCAAGCAGCCACCAGAAAACGTTCCTGAAACGACACTTGAATATCAGCTTCATGGACAAGCCTTCAACGCATGTATTGGTCAACGCCGCAAAAACATAGTCAACAATCCAGTGTGAAATGTCAAATGTGCCGCCACCGAACGGCAGCATCAGCAACTCAACCATAATACCGCTGAGAGGGATGAGCAACAGCCCGGCAAGGATTACTTAGATTTTGGTTTTCCATGCGCAAATCTAACTCATATAACCGGGAAACACAAAAATTCATTAAAAAAGTGTGCGTCCATTCCCCATTTATGAGTAATTTTGGAGAAACAATCTGATCCAAATGCGGCTATTTCGAAAATCCGGGCACGCTCTTGGTGCCTGTATACTGTCACTCATTCCGCTGATGCTCTGTTCGTGCAGCCATCCGGAAAAAATCACGATCGAACGGCTCGATACTGCCGCGTCGGCAAACACACGTGAGCTGACCGACTCTTTCAGCCCTGCCCTGAAGGCAATGGCTTCGCTCTTCGGCCAACAGTCGCCCGGTGAAGTCATGGAAGCCTACCGCTCATCCGACGCGCAACTGGTGTTCGCTCCCGACATCGCCAGCCGGCTCGGTTCGCTCGACCGGACGGAGGCCCAGCTTGGCATAATGCGCCAGAAGATGGCCTCCGAACTGCCATCGGTGAGGTTTCCGGCGCGCATCTTCGGCATCGCCACCCCCTACCGGCAGTCGGTCATGGTCTGCGACTCGGTCATTATCATCGGACTCAACCACTATCTCGGACCGGACTATCCGGGCTACGCATCGTTCGAAAGCTACATCCGGTCGCAGAAAACCGTGTCGCGCATAGCAGCGGACGTAGCGGAGGCCCTCATCGCAACGACCTACCCCTACGCCGCAACGGACAATCCGACCGTTCTGTCGCGGCTGCTCTACGAAGGAGCCCTCATGAACGCCGTGGCCACTGCCCTGCCCTCAGAGACACCCGCAGAACTTCTCGGCTACGACGACTCCGAAATCGACTGGGTCACTCAGAACGAAAGCGCCATCTGGCAACGCCTCGTTTCGACGGATCTGCTTTTCTCGACAGATCCGGCGGCGGCCGACAGACTTGTCCGCCCCGCCCCGTCCACACCGGCAGTCAATCCCGCCGCCCCGGGACGCGTCGGGCGCTTCATCGGCATGAGAATCGTCAGATCCTATCTCTCGGCCAACCCGGATTCGACCGTCGAATCAACCCTCCGCCCCACTTTCTACAACTCCCTGCAAACCCTCAAAAACGCCTCTTATTTCCCGAGATAGCCATCTCGGTTAACTAAATTTAACAAAACATCTCTATCCCGCTCCACAAGCGGCATTGGCACAACCGACAGACGCTTCACCGAAGGGCAGAAACCGAGATATTTGCCTAATCTCCAATCTTTTTGTAACTTTGCACCGTTTTTATGACGTTCGCCGGGCCATAGAGTTGGACCGGAAGCCGAAAATCGGCAGGGCCGAGACCCCCGTTCCATCAACCGGAAACTTACGGTCGGGACGTATCGCGCCTTAAGTGTAACATAAAAAGAATGTAATGAAGAAAACAATGATGATCATTGCGCTCTTCGCCGTTCTGCTTTTCACCGTTTCGTCGCGTAGCGCACGTGACCTCCGCGCCTCAAGAGGCTTTGCCTCCCCGGAGCTCGCACTGGTCAGTGTTTCGGACAGTTCAGAGATGAACCTCAGCGACCTGAAGGGACGTTTCGTCCTGGTGAATTTCTGGGCAGCCTACGATGCCGAATCGAGAATAGCCGCCCACGATTTCGACCGCCTCGCGGCCGCAACCGACAGCAGACAGCTCTGTCTCCTGCAGATCAATCTTGATCCCGGATCGCGCCTTTTTCGTGAGATAGTGCGCAGAGACAGACTCAACGAAGCGCAACAATTCAAAGTGTCAGCCCGACAGGAAGCGGACGTTGTCCATGCTTTCAATCTGGGCTCCGGCCTCCAATCCTACCTCATTGGACCCGATGGCGAGATTGTGGCTGTAAACCCAACCCCTCAAGCGGTTGCAGATGCCATCGAGTCATAGCCGCAAGAAAACTTCCGCCGGTCCGCAAAATTGCCGATCGGCCTTTTTCATTTCTTGAAAAACCACATCACCACGAACAGTTTCTTAGAAGCTGTTTAAATTTAAGCAGTTTTCTTTAAACTTTTCCGCACGAAGCGCGTCATAAGAATATAACCATGTCCTGAAACGAAACAATAACCCCTTACATTTATAATATAGCATTATGAAACTCCGCCACCTGATCCCGGCTGCCGCTCTGACCGCATTGGTTCTGACAACGAGCTGCACCAGCAACAAAAAGTACACCGCTCTTCAGAGCCAATACTCGGAACTCGCCTCGAAATATCACGAGTCACAGGTTGCATTGGCCGAATGTAACGCCAAAGCCAAATCGCTCGACGACATGCTAACGGAAGCAAAACGGACCAATTCAGACCTCAAGCGCAGCTATGCCGCACTTCAGGGATCTCTGAACCAGAGCCTCCAGCAGAATCAGCAGGGCAATGTCAACATCTCCAAACTTGTCGATCAGATCAACGAGTCGAACGCCTACATCAAACAGCTCGTCGACGCCAAATCAAAATCCGACTCCCTCCTGATCGCACTCACCAACAAACTGACCCGTTCGCTCGACAAAGACGAGCTGCGCGACGTCGACGTCAAGGTGCTCAAAGGCGTTGTCTACATCTCGCTTGCCGACAACATGCTCTTCAAATCCGGCAGCTACGAGATCAGCGACCGCGCGATGGAGACCCTCAGCAAGATCGCCAAAATCATCAAAGACTACAAGAGCTACGATGTGCTTGTCGAAGGAAACACCGACAACGTGCCGATCACCCGCACAAACATCCGCAACAACTGGGACCTGTCGGCACTGCGTGCATCTTCGGTAGTGCAGGTTCTGCAGAACGACTTCGGCATCGACCCGTCGCGTCTTTCCGCTGCCGGACGCGGTGAATTCCACCCCATTACCGACAACGACACCGATACCGGCCGCCAGCGCAACCGCCGCACCGAAATCATCATCACCCCGCAACTCGATGAATTCATGGACCTCATCGACCAGGCCCCGGAATCGGAACAATAATCATCTTATCAGTCTGATAAATATCAGCCGGAAAGGGGCAGTTTGAAAAAATTTTAACACCGACCGGTTGTTTAAGGCGTGTGTGGAAGGTGGGCGGATTTGTCTGTAGGCAAACTCAAGTGGAGTATACACCAAATCCCCCGACCCCCCGATT
>JAIDJZ010000077.1 GCA_029051965.1 Paramuribaculum sp.
TCGTAGTTTCTCGCAAGCATCACTTTCGGACGACCTCTCATTCGAAGCATCTGCTCATGCTCGTTGAGCGCTTCGGTCGACGATTCGTAGCTCTGTTTTAGAAGGTTTTTGTAGATATGCGGCAAAACTGACGAGTAGAATCTGACTGAGTCCTCGACGACAAGTATCATCTGGATTCCAATCTCGTTGATGTCCTTGTCGGCGTTTTTTTTGTCCTCAAGCAGTTTTATGATTGCCAAAAGCAAGTCTACATTTCCGAGCCAGCTGAAGACATAGTCGACCCCGGTGAAATCTTCGTTGGCAAGCCGGCGTGAAACCTCTTTTGAGAATGGGGTGAGCACGACAACCGGCATTGTCGGCTGGATTTCCTTAAGCCGGCGTGCGCCCGAAAATGTCTCGCTGATATCGACCCCCGGCATCATTATGGTCAGACCGAAATGTTTCTCCTTCAGGGTCGCTTCCGCCTCTTCGACAGTCGAGACTTTTGTCACACGCGGGGGAGAGCTGAGGTTGAGGTCAACATATTCGAAATAGAGCTGTTCCTCAATGCGGCCGTCCTCCTCCATCATGAACGCATCGTAAGGCGATGCGACGAGAAGGACGTTGAAGATGCGTTTCTGCATCAGATCCTGAAACGCTGTGTCTTTGAGATATAATTGGCTGAGAGCGTCTTCGTTCATAGTCTTCGGATCGGAGAGGGTGTTTAATTAGCAAAGTTAGTGAAAAAAGCCAACATATCCTTTCTGTTGCTAAAAAATGTAGCCGTTATGTAACAAATTGTTCCGCAATGCTGCCGCCTCCGGTTGAGGCCGCCGATCATAAACGCGGCCGCCGGAGACTCAGACTGGGAGTCTCCGGCGGCCGGTAGATTGTGGTTGGGGCGGGAATCAGAGCGGATTCTCGCCGATGAAACGCTCGACGTCGAGAGCTGCGCGGCATCCGCTGCCGGCAGCGGTGATCGCCTGACGATAGTGAGGGTCTGCGACATCGCCGGCGGCAAACACGCCCGGGATATTTGTCGATGTGTGTGGAGCGTCGGTTACGATATAACCATGTTCGTCGAGTGTGATCTGTCCGGCAAGAACCTCTGTGTTCGGACGGTGTCCGATCGCGAGGAAAAATCCGTCGATAGGCAGTTCGTAAACGCGTTCTCTGTCTGTTCCCTTGAATTCGACCAGACGTGCACCTTCAAGAAATTCCTCACCGTAGAGCCCGGCTGTGTTGGTGTTGAAGAGGACGGTGATGTTCGGCTTGTCGAAAACGCGTTGCTGCATCACTTTTGAGGCGCGCAGGTAGTCTTTGCGGACGATCAGGAAGACCTCTTTGGCGAGATTCGACAGGTAGAGGGCCTCTTCGCAGGCGGTGTCGCCGCCTCCGACAACTGCCACTCTCTTGCCGCGGTAGAAGAATCCGTCGCAGGTAGCGCATGCCGATACGCCCATGCCCATGTAGCGTTTTTCGTCGGCAAGATCGAGGAATTTTGCCGATGCGCCGGTCGATATAATGACTGTTTCGGCTTCGATTTCAAGACCGGAGTCGGTTTTGATGCTGAACGGGCGTTGAGAGAAGTCGGCTGAGGTGACGAATCCGGAGCGGATGTCGGCGCCGAAACGTTCGGCCTGGCGGCGCATGTCGTCCATGAGGCCGGTGCCGGTGGTTCCTTCCGGATAGCCGGGGAAGTTCTCGACGTCAGTAGTGATTGTCAGCTGTCCTCCCGGCTGGTTTCCCTCGATCACGATCGGATTGAGATTGGCGCGGGATGTGTAGAGTGCTGCTGTGTATCCGGCAGGGCCGGAACCTATGATAAGGCATTTTGTCTTGATTGTGTTTTCTGCCATAATCTGTTATTTGTTTGTTTTTTAGGGAGAGAATGCGTTGCGGGAGTGAAACGTAAAATAAATTTTACCTTAAATCAACAATTTTCACGTCGGGATAGTTTGGCGCATAGAACTGGAAGGCCTTGATGTTATATGCGGGGCCGGTTGTGACGGAGTTGAGAATGATTGTGATCTGCTGTTTCGAGCTTGTCACGAGCTGGATCTGGGTCGGCATGAGAGACTGCTCGCTGAGGGTGACAACTGCTGACTGCACTTCGTTTTTCGGATCTTTCGCCTTCAGTTCGAGTTTGACAAAGCCTTTGGGGGCTGTCAGAGACTTGGCGGTGAAATTGCTGCGGAAGGAGTTGATGATGACAAACGGATTGATCTGGCTCAACTCGTCGGGTGTCGGTTCGGTGACGGTCACTTCGTTGTCCTCTTTGTTGTAGGACCATTGTGTTTTCCCGTCATACCAGGTCAGAATCTGCGGAGAGGTCATCGAGAAGCGGTCGCCGCAAAAGGAGATGCGCCCTGAATATTTGTTGCCTGAGACGGAAATGTTGTAGGCTGCCGAAATTGACGGTGAAGAGGTGAATTTGGCTGCGGCACGGTCAAGGATTTCAAGAGCGTTGCCTGTTGCCATTGCCGAAAGGGCGATAAACGAAAGGGCGAGTGAGAGAAGGAATGATCGTTTCATGTTTTATAAACAAATTTGAATGATGTTGGTTTGAGTCAGAATTGGGTGGGGGAGTGATTATCTGAACGTTTCGAGATTGCGTTCGAATGAGTACATGTCCATCAGCACGGCGCGTGGCTTTCCGCCCATTGCCGGTCCGACGACGCCGGCCATCTCGAGCTGGTCCATGATTTTGCCTGCGCGCGGATAGCCGATGTTGAATTTTCGCTGGAGCGATGATGTCGATCCGATTCCCTGTCCGATCACTTCGCGTCCGGCGTCGGCGAAGAGCGGGTCGCGGTCGGTCAGCGATCCGGCTCCCGCGCCGCCTTCCGAAGCTGTAAGTATTTCCGGGAGTTCATAGGCGGCCGGATAGCCCTGCTGCGATGCGATATGGTTGCAGATCGCTTCCACTTCAGGAGTGTCAATGAATGCGCACTGCACTCGGTCGATGATGCCGTTGCGCGAAATCAGCATGTCGCCGCGTCCGATCAGCTGTTCGGCTCCGGGACGGTCGAGGATTGTCTGGGAGTCGTTGCGCTGGGTCACGCGGAATGCGATACGTCCCGGGAAGTTGGCTTTGATGACACCGGTGATCACATTGACCGACGGACGCTGGGTCGCAAGGATGACATGGATTCCGATTGCGCGCGCTTTTGCGGCGAGACGCGAGACCGGAGTCTCGATTTCTTTTCCGACTTTTGTCAGGATCAGATCGGCGAACTCGTCGATGACAACTACGATATAAGGCAGATAGCGGTGACCTTTTTCCGGGTTGAGACGTCGCTGTGAGAATTTTTCGTTGTATTCGACAATGCCGCGTACGCCTGCCTCGGAGAGGAGTGTGTAGCGGTCTTCCATCTCCTTGCAGAGGGAGTTGAGTGTGGTCACGACGTTTTCCGGTTCGAGGATTATCGCGCTTTCCTCTTCAGGCAGTTTGGCAAGGTAATGGCGTTCGATGCATTTGTAGAGACTGAACTCGACCCGTTTCGGATCGACCATGACAAACTTGAGTTCGGCCGGATGCTTGCGGTAGAGCAGTGAGGCTATGATCGTGTTGAGTCCCACTGATTTACCCATACCGGTAGCGCCGGCGACAAGCAGGTGAGGCATTTTTGCAAGGTCGGTCACATAAACATCGTTGGATATGGTGCAGCCGAGCGCGATAGGGAGCTGGGCTTTTGATTCACGGTAGGCGCGCGACGAGAGGATCGACAGCATGCTGACAATGCGGGGCTTCTTGTTGGGCACTTCCATGCCGATGGTGCCTTTGCCGGGAATGGGAGCGATGATTCGGATGCCCATGGCGGCAAGGCTCATTGCCACGTCGTCGCCGAGACGTTTGATTTTCGAGATTCTGACGCCTGGAGCGGGGACAATTTCGTAGAGTGTGATTGTCGCGCCCATGGTTGCCGAAATGCTCGAAATCTCTACACCGTAAGAACGCAGAATGTTGATGATTCTGACTTTATTGGCTTCCTGCTCATCTTCGTCGACTGTCGGACCGTCGTTTTCAATCTCTCTGAGGAGTTCAAGTCCGGGGAAGCGATAGTGGGAAAGATCGGCCCGTGGATCATAAGGAGTGTCTGGCTGATCCGGAACTATTGGTTTCGGAGTCAGATCGACTATGGCAGACTCTCTCCGGGGTTCGGCGGCCGCTTCTTCCTCGTCATTGTTTTCGTAAATTTCGGGGGCAATGATGTGGATTTACGGGTAG
>JAIDJZ010000078.1 GCA_029051965.1 Paramuribaculum sp.
ATCTAAGTACGATAGAAGTTTCGACTTATTTATAATCATTCGGCGTCTTGGATAACAATGATTTAAAACTGAATTTAAACAACATTATTATAATTTTATTTATTCACTAACCAGTGCCATGAAGATATGAATTTGGATTTCATGAGACCAAAATTTGTAGCATTGTGCGCCGCCATCGCTTGCGGTCCTATGCTATATGCACAGAGCAATCAAGTTCTTGCAGCTTCGGCCGTCGCTTCGCCCCAGAATGCAAGCGCGACCACGGTGACCGGAGAGGTTCTTGACCCGTCCGGCGAACCCATTATCGGTGTGACTGTAAGTCTTGCCGGGAAAGGAGCTGTCGCTTCGACCGACGTTGACGGACGCTTCTCTGTCAAGGCCCGTCCGGGCGACGAGCTGACGTTCACCTACATCGGCTACACCCCGCAGACAGTCAAAATCACAGGCTCAGGCCCCCTCAGGATTACCATGCAGGAAGACTCCCGCACTCTCGACGAAGTCGTTGTGACCGCGCTCGGTATCAAACGAGAGGCTAAGGCTCTTTCCTACAATGTACAGACTGTCAACGGCGATGCTCTGACAGCCAACAAGGACGCAAACTTCATCAACTCGCTCGCCGGTAAGGTTGCCGGTGTCAACATCAGCAATGGTTCGGCCGGAGCCGGTTCGGCAGCCCGTGTGATCATGCGAGGAACTAAATCACTCTCCGGCAACGACAATGCTCTCTATGTGATCGACGGTATTCCGATGTTCGACGTCAACACCGGAACGGAATCCGGCGGTACGATGGCCAAGCAGCCCGGTTCGAGCTCTGTCGCCGATATCAACCCCGACGACATCGAATCGATGTCGGTGCTTTCCGGTCCTTCTGCAGCCGCTCTCTATGGTTCCAATGCCGCAAGCGGTGTCATCCTTATAACTACTAAAAAGGGTGTTGAAGGACGCGCAAAACTGACCTACAGCAACTCGACTCAGTTCAGCAATGCCTGGATGACTCCCAAGTTCCAGAACACCTACGGTAATGTTCCCGGCGAATTTACATCGTGGGGCAGCAAGCTCGCGACTCCGACATCGTTCGACCCGATGGACTTCTTCCGCACCGGTGTGACTGAAATCAACTCGCTGACATTCACGACAGGAACGGAACACAATCAGACATTCGCTTCGGCTGCTGTGACCAACGCCCCCGGTGTGATGCCCGAGAGCGACTACAACCGCTATAACTTCTCGATCCGCAACACCGCCAAGTTTTTCGATGACAAGCTGACCCTCGACCTCGGTGCTCAGTACATCATTCAGAACAATAAAAACATGGTGGGGTCCGGCGAATACTTCAACCCGCTCCCCGCGCTCTATCTGTTCCCCCGCGGCGAAAACTTCGATGACGTCCGCATGTTCGAGCGTTTCGATCCCGCGCGCAATATCATGACTCAGTTCTGGGAACAGAAGTACAGCAACGCATTTACGATGCAGAACCCCTACTGGACGCAGAAGCGCATGAACCGCGAGGCCCGCAAGCAGCGCTACATGTTCAATGCATCGCTCAAATACGACATTCTACCCTGGCTGTATGTGATCGGCCGCGTGCGTGTCGACAACGCCAACACGATCTATCAGGAAAAATACTACGCGACCACCATCATGACGCTTGCCGGTTCGGACAAAGGTATGTATGGCCGCCACAATACTCTCGACCGTTCGACCTATGCCGACGTGATGGCTTCGATGAACAAGAACTTCGTCGACAACCGCCTCAATCTCAATGCACAGCTCGGTGCTTCGATCAACGATCTTCTCGAAGAGGGCGATTTCTTTGAAGGCGGTCTCGACAAAGTCCCCAACTTCTTCCACTACGGAAACATCAGCCGTACGCAGATGAAGGCCGGCGAAACAAGCTGGCACGATCAGGTTCAGTCGATCTTTGCAAGTGTCGAACTCGGATGGGACAGTCAGTACTATCTGACCGTTACAGGACCTGTCTCTTATCCCCATCTCCGAGCCCACGAGA
>JAIDJZ010000079.1 GCA_029051965.1 Paramuribaculum sp.
GCCCCGTCCACCAACGGATGGGCCGGCGGTTCGTAAGAATGGTTCGGATGCAACACCGCAGACGGACCGTTATCACGAACCGCCTGAAATACGGCAAAGAGTTCTTTGACATTCTGGAAACCAGATGGCCACTATTATCAGGTGACATCTGACACGCTGACCGACTATTTTTGTTGCATCACAAACTCAGCTACATCTTTCAGCACCTCTTCTGAAATAGTCTCGGCTATATCACCGTATTCCGTCATCTCTCCCGACTGCGCATGCTGGAAAAGATGATTCAGACCCTCATACTCCTTCACGCGGCTACCGACAACCGACTCCTTAATCTTCATCAGATTCGCCTTTGCCCTGACCTGCGTGTCAAGACTTCCGTTAAGCGCAAAAACCGGTTTGCGGATATCCTTGAGCCATAACGGAGGATTCAACGCGACAAATTTCCTGAAATAGTCCGACGCCTGGGTCTGGCAGATACTATTCTTAACCTGAGCCACAACAGCCGGTGAAACACTTCGGCAATGCCCGGCAATATAATCATCTATTTCACCGTCAGTCAATCCACACCCATCCTCCATCGACGCAAAAACATGATCAACAAGCAACAGAATCTCCTCCTTCTGCGTATCTGTCAGCCCCTCTCGTCTCGACATGGAATGACGGTTCTGTTCAAGAAGCAGATCACGGCCTTTTACAGCCATACCTGCCAGACTGACAACAAAATCCGGCACACCTTTCGCTCCAAGCATGAGAGCAATGGTTCCGCCCTCTGAATGTCCCAGGAAACCAGTCCGGCCTTCCGGATTAAGCGAACGCGCAAATTCAAGCGCAGCCTCCGCATCCATAGCGAAATCGTCAATATCCGACGTGGCGAACACGCCCCCTGAAGCTCCCGTACCGCGGTCATCATAGCGGAAAGAAGCTATCCCACGCCTTCCGAGATAATCCGCAATGACTGCAAACGGTCGATGTTCAAACAATTCTTCGTCGCGGTTTTGAGGGCCGCTGCCCGTAACCATCACAACCATAGGCACATCTTTGCGCAGCCCTCCAGCAGGAACGACAACCGTACCCGCTAGCCGCACTCCGTCAGCCGACACAAACACCGTATCCCTTGAATCATACGGAAACGGCCCGCGCGGCGTCTGCGGACGACGCTCCCCGACCGGAAGCTCCCGGTTGAGGACCAATGGAAAAGACCGCCCCCACTGCGAAAACACCCCCCCCATCGCCGACTCACAGACCCGCCCGCGGCAAGACCCCCCGAGCCTGCGGACATCCACCGCCACCCAGTCACCGACAGAAACTAAAACCTCAGCCT
>JAIDJZ010000008.1 GCA_029051965.1 Paramuribaculum sp.
TCAGAAGACATAGACAATTGTGTGTGTTTTATAGTAATTCTTTGTTCATTAGTCTACAGGTTCGCTGAGCGGATTGCGCGCCGGCCTGTCGTGGCCGTTACTCCCGGACTTGTCAGGCCGGGTCTTTCGCGGCTGTCGGCTGGTCCCTGTCTGACGCTTTGAAGCAGCCTTTCGTTCTGTCGCACAGTCAGAGTGCATTGCCTCATTGCCAGACACTTCTGTTACAACCGCTTCCGGAACTTTTGCGTTTGCAACACGGTTCATGACGATAATAAACACGCTTATCGCCATGAGGATAACTACTACGATTGTACCTCTTCGTTCACTGGTGGAAAATCTGTTAGACATAAGTTTATTCAAATATTAAATCAGAAAAAAGTCAAAAGAAATATGACGCAAGCACTATTGCTATCAGAACCGGTGCGACAAACCGGATGATGAAAAGAATCGGTCTGTAAAGCCTTGTGCGGAACTTACCGTTGTTGGTCAGCTGCTCTGAAAGAAGGTCACGCGGCGCGAACCATCCCATATAGAGACACATAAAAATCGAGACAACCGGAAGCATTATGTTGGTTGCAAGATTGTCGAGAAAATCGAAAATTGTGAATCCTGCGATCCGGAAATCACTCCACGGCCCGAGCGACATGCTGAAGATCGAACTGAACACAAACAACGGAAGCAGAACAATCAGACATGCCTTCCATCGCGCGATCCGGAAACGGTCGCGGACAAACGCAACCGACACTTCTGCAATGGAGATTGTCGATGTAAGGGCCGCAACTGTCAGAAGAAGGAAGAAAAGAATCGACCAGAATCTTGTCAGCGCCATCTGGGTGAACACCTCAGGAAGCGTGATGAAGACCAAAGTCGCTCCACGCAGCCCCTCTCCGGAAAGGCCGAATGAGGTAACCGCCGGAAAGATGATGAATCCCATCATGACAGCAACAAGCATGTCGAGCGACGCAACAGTGAAAGCCGTGCGGATCAGTCGCGTGTCTTTCGGGAAGTAGCTCGAATAGGTAATCAGGATGCCCATGCCGAGACTCAGCGAGAAAAAAGCCTGACCGAGAGCATTAAGAACAACCGAAGGAGTAATCTGCGAGAAATCAGGATTCAGGAAAAATGCCAGCCCTTCAGCTGCTTTAGGAAGCGAGAGAGTCTCACAGATAAAAATGATCAGAATTCCGAACAGAATCGGCATCATGATATTGGACATTCGCTCTATCCCATGCCGAACTCCTGCGATCAGCACTCCGAGATTTATGAGAATCATGACATAAGTGTTCAGCAGAGGTCCTGTGGGCCGGGTAATGAACTCATCCATCTTATTGAAAAAATTCACCGGCTGACCTTCGGTCAAAGGTTCATAAAGTCCTCCGGTAACAGACTGCCATAGATATTCAAATGACCAGCCTGCCACAACCATATAGAAACACAGAATCAGATAGCTCGCCACTATGGCAAGTCCTCCGACGCCCCACCAGCCTTTGGCGGCTCCAAGATTCTTGAAAACACCGACGGAATCGCTGTGGCCTGCGCGTCCAAGAGCAAACTCACTCAGCATCACCGGAATTCCAAGTATAAGTACACAGACCAGATAGACAATCAGAAAGGCTGCGCCGCCGTTGGCCTGCACCTCCGCCGGAAACCTCCATATATTACCGAGGCCGACAGCCGAACCGACCGTAGCCGCAATCATTCCAAGCTTTGAAGCGAATTGTGTTTTTTTTGCCACTGTAGATAGTATTATAATTTTATAAACGTGTTCCTACGCGTAAGTTCCGACCTCATGACGGTCATACTCAGAATGCGAAATCTATTATTTCTCTACAAATTTAGCCATTATTCTTTCAATCATAAAGCATTTTGACATTTTTTCTTTCTTTTTATCATTGCGTCTGATTCATTCAACCTTTCTTTTCTGACGCTTTGATAAACGCCGGCTCTTATAATTGTTCATGTCAGAATAGTTTACTATTTTTGTAAAAGTGACAAAACTCTCCTAACTGGCCTACGACAATTATTCTTATCAATGAAAAAGCTCCAATCCTGTTTTCAGCTTCTCAATGCCTTCCCGTTAGGAATGGCCTCAGCAATAATCCTTTGCATCATCTGCATCACAACCCTGATGCCTCCATCTGGCGTTCCCTCCGTATCGATTCCGAATATCGACAAAGTGGTCCACGCATTATTCTTCGGCGCACTGTCAACTGTTTTCATCTTCGACGCCTCCCTATACCTGAAACGCACCGATATGAACATCTACATCGCCTGTGCACTCGCTTCAACAATTATTGGAGCGTTAATCGAAATCGCACAGGACGCTATGGGACTTGGACGCAGCGGCGACTGGTATGACCTGATGGCCGATGCGGCCGGAGCTTTCGCCATTCCACTACTGTTCAAGAGAATAATTGCGCGTCTGACAATCGACTATTCGCTAAAACTTTCTGAAGTGAAGAAATCATCGCGTATTCCCGCTGCAGTCCGCAAACTATATTTCGACTCATTCCCGCCCGACGAGCAACGCCCCTGGCATT
>JAIDJZ010000080.1 GCA_029051965.1 Paramuribaculum sp.
TTGACCGAAGTCATGGTGCCGGGCACTGGCATTCCGACGAGCTTGCCGAGGCCGAGACGTTTATAGACCCAGGGTGTTCCGTGGGCATTGCTGTAGTTGGCTTCGCAGACAAGCATGATGCTCGGTTTGTTCCATCGGCGCGAGGGCATTTCGGTCGTCGGAACTCCATGCACATCCTGAGTGATGTAGGCTTTGCCGCTGAAGAGGACTTCGATGTCTTCGTGGAGTCGGCCGCCGCCGTTCCAGCGTGTGTCGATGACAACGCCCTCTTTGCCGATATACTTGCCGAGCAGGCGTGCATAGATTTCGCGGAAAGAGTCATCGCTCATCGATTCGATATGGACATAACCGAGACGTCCGCCGGACAGACTGTCGACCTCATGCTCGCGCTGGCGCACCCAGCGACGGTAGAGCAGATCGCTCATTGTCCCCGAGCTGATCGGGAGAACCACTTCTTCAGTTTCGGCTCCGCCGGGAGTCGTGAAGCTGACGAGGGTCTTCTTGCCGCGAAGGTTGTTGAGCAGCGACATCGGATCGCTGTCGGCCGATAGCTCTGTCCCGTTTATTTTGCGGATGACCGAACCGGCAGCCATGTCGGACGACGCTTTGTCGAACGGTCCGTTTTTGACAACTTCACTCACTTTGAGGCCGGGGCCTTCATAGGCCATGTCGAAGAGCAGGCCGAGCGATGCGGTCGGAGCCTGCGCGCCGGGTGCACGGTAGCGGCCGCCGGTGTGCGACACGTTGAGTTCGCCGAGAAGTTCGCTGAGCATCAGCGCGTAGTCGGTGTTGTTGTTGATGTGGGGGAGGAATCGTTTATAGTTCTGATAGAGGCTGTCCCATTCGACTCCGTTCATGTCGGGAGTGTAGAAACGCTCACGCTCTTCGTTGAAGACATAGTCGAGCATGTAGGCGCGTTCGGCAGCGCGGTCAATGTCGACGGTCGTGCTGATGGAGATCGGTTTGATCTTGTCGTTGGCCACTGTCAGTTTTTTCACGCCCGACGGACTGATCAGATAGATATTGCCGTCCGAGTCCATTTCGAGTCCCGCCATCGATGATCCGAGTTTGCTGACGATTTTCGGTTCGCGTTTGCGGAGATTGAGCTTCCAGAGGTCATAGCCGTTTTCGAATTCCGAGAGATAATAGAGATTCTCGCCGTCTTTTGTCACAATCGCGTCGCTGATGAGCGAGGAGTTGGGCGTCAGGCGGACTGTACGGTCCTCGAAGCCTTCCGTCTCGATTTCAATTGCCGGAGTCTTCTCTTCTTTCTGTTCGGCTTTTTTCGTGTCTTTCTTTCCTTTCTTTCCTTTGGAGTCGGGAGTGACAGTCACGTTATTCAGTTTCTTTCCCTGATTCTTCTCGACCTCCTTGAGGAGAGCATAGTCTTCCTCGCTCAGGCGGTAGCGGTCATAGGCGTCCTGATTCGTGAAGGCCATCATGACATCGTAGTTCGAACCCCATGAGGCGTGGTTTCTCATTCCGTAGCGTTCCGAGAGGAAAATGAGTGCGTTGCCGTTGAGTGCCCAGCGGGGATTTTCGTCGAAGTAGCCGGTTTCGGTCACTTTTGTCATCTTGCCGGTCTCGGCGTTGATGATAGCGATATCTCCGTAGGGGTAGTGGAGGGGATTCTGATAGGTTATGGCTATCCAGCGGCTGTCGGGCGACCAAAGGGCCTTAAAGCCTTTTGAGCGCGACGGATCGGTTTCGCCGTCGGTCAGGTGGCGCACTGTTTTTGTCGCGAGATCCATGACGGCGAGTTTGTTGCGGTCGAGGATGAAGGCGAGCTGCTTGCCGTCGGGCGAGATTGACGGACATGTGCGGTCGATTCCGTCGGCTTTGAAAAGGGGAGTCTCGTTGACAAGCGTTGCGTTCGAGAAGTTGGGATCCTCTTTGCGGCCGATGGTGGCTTTGTAGATGTTGTATTTTCCGTCGCGTGCGGAAGTGTAGTAGAGCTCACGTGAGTTTTTTCCCCAGATGACGTCTGATTCCGTCTCGGGTGAGTGGGTGATCTGTTTGGTCGATGAATATTCGGCATCGGTCACGAACACTTCGCCGCGATAGACAAATGCAATCTGTTTTCCGTCGGGCGATACGGCCACTTCATTGGCCGAGGTCACGCGGAAGCGCGTCGGGGTGTTTTCCCCGTCGTGAAGGATCTCGACACTGACTTTTTCAGGCTTTGCACCGGGACGCATAGTGTAGATTTCGCCGTTATAGCCGAAGGCAAGTGTTCCGTCGGTGCTCTGGGAGAGGAAGCGGACCGGATGAGTCGGGAAGTCTGTCAGCTGTCGGTCCGTTTTCGGATTGTCAAGAGCGAATGAGTAGACGTTCTGAGAGCCACCGTTGCGCTCCGAGAGAAAATAGACAATCGAACCGTCGGTGCTGACCACCGGATTGCGGTCCTCTCCCTCGCGCGATGTCAGGTTGGTGTGGCGTCCGGACGCCGCGTCAAAGTGCCATATGTCGCGGGTCACTGACGAAGTGTGGTGTTTTCTGAACTGGTCTTCCATGCCCTTGACATCTTCATAGAGAAACGACTCTCCGTCCGGAAGATAGCTCGGGGTCAGCGCGGGAGTGGCCAGCACCTGGTTTGTGCGGCCTCCTTCGGCGGGCACTCGATAGAGTTCGACAAGACGTCCCGAGGGGAACATCACACTTGATGCCGGATCCTGGATCGCGGCAGAGAAAAGAACGAATTTTCCGTCGGGGGTAAACGCCTCGGGCGTTTCATTGGCGGAGTTGAAGGTCAGCCGGGTTGCCGATCCGCCTGTCGAAGGCATGATGTAGATGTCTTTGCCTCCGTTACGATCGCTTGCGAAGGCAATCTTTTTGCCGTCGGGCGACCACACGGGTGAACTTTCAACTGAGCTTTGAGTCGTCAGGCGGTTGGCCGAGCCTCCGCGGGTGCTGACAGTGTAGATGTCTCCTTTATAGGTAAAGGCGATTTTCTGACCGTCGGGAGATATCTTGACATCGCGCATCCACAGCGGAGCTTCGGCAGCGGCTGAGCCCAACGCTACGGAGGCAAGAACTATCGGGAGAAATTTCTTCATACGTGTTTGTGATTCTTGAATGGTTGGATTTCGCAGAATTATATTATGTAACAAAATTAGTTTTTTTTATTCATATCTGCAAATGAGGCGAATGAGTATGCAGTTTTCTGCCTTAGAGTATGTTTACTTTTAACTCAGGTTAGCATAAAGATGGATTTTTGAGTGATTTCAGCGAG
>JAIDJZ010000081.1 GCA_029051965.1 Paramuribaculum sp.
GACCTAAGCTACATCACCCACGACATGATCACATCCGGAGCAACCGAAGACTTCGAAATGACCGCCGAACCGGGCCACATATGGTACGCCACAGACCCGGCCGCCGCCAATTGATTGGATTTTGCCGATTCAGTTTTTTTTTGTAACTTTGAAATAAGAATCCGGTCGCGCGCTGCAATGCGTCAGACCGGCGGCGGCCGGACAGCCGGTAACTCCGGGCAACGGCCGCCACGACTTCTTCATCATTGAATTTTCACATCTTGAAATAATGAACAACGACTTTAGAAATTTCGCCGTCAAGCATCTCGGAATGAACGGCCTTTCGCTCGACAACTACACTGCCGCCATCAATTCGGCAGCAATCAATTCCTCAGCGATCCGTTCAAGCTACATAAGCCCGACAATCATCGAGGAACGCCAGCTCAACGTAGCCCAGATGGACGTATTCTCGCGCCTCATGATGGACCGCGTCATCTTCCTCGGAACTGACGTCAACGACTACACAGCCAACGTCATTCAGGCCCAGCTGCTCTATCTCGACTCTGCCGATCCCGGAAAAGACGTCAGCATCTACATCAACTCCCCCGGCGGATCTGTCTATGCCGGACTCGGAATCTACGACACAATGCAGTATATCTCAAGCGACGTATCGACAATCTGTACCGGAATGGCAGCCTCGATGGCAGCCGTGCTTCTCGTATCGGGAACTAAAGGCAAACGCTTTGCCCTCCGCCACTCACGCGTAATGATCCATCAGCCGATGGGAGGCGCCCAGGGACAGGCAAGCGACATCGAGATCACCGCCCGTGAAATCCAGAAGCTCAAGAAAGAACTCTACACAATCATCTCCGACCACTCCGGACAGCCCTTCGACAAAGTCGAACGCGACAGCGACCGCGACTACTGGATGACATCCGAAGAAGCGAAAGCCTACGGAATGATCGACGACGTCCTCATCCGCTCCAAACACGAATCCTCCGAAGACTGATATGGCAAAAAAACGAAACGGTCAGAACAACGACGGAGAAGTCTTCTGCTCCTTCTGTGGATCCCCCGCCACCGGCAACAAAGTGTTTGTTCCGGCTGCCGATGGAAACTCATACATCTGCGAGGACTGCGTGGCTACCATACAGGACGCCCTGAAAGGTTTCAAGGAAGCAAATGGACTTGCTGAACCGGCAGCCTCCGGCGCCAAATCCACTCCCGACCTGAAGGACGTACCCAAACCGAAAGAAATTTTCGAATTTCTGAACACCTACGTCATCGGCCAGGAGTCAGCGAAACGCTACCTATCCGTTGCCGTCTATAACCACTACAAACGACTCGCTCAGGATTCGGCCGACGATGTCGACATCGAAAAAAGCAACATCATAATGGTCGGCCCGACAGGAACCGGCAAAACGCTTCTTGCGAAAACCATAGCGCGACTGCTCGACGTCCCCTTCACCATCGTCGACGCGACTGTGCTGACCGAAGCCGGATATGTCGGCGAAGACATCGAAAGCCTCCTCACTCGCCTGCTGCAGGCGGCCGACTACGACGTCGACAAAGCCCAGCGCGGCATCGTATTCATCGATGAGATCGACAAAATCGCCCGCAAAGGCGACAACCCGTCGATCACTCGCGACGTAAGCGGCGAAGGTGTCCAGCAGGGACTCCTCAAGCTGCTCGAAGGATCGGTCGTCAACGTCCCGCCGCAGGGTGGTCGCAAACATCCCGAACAGCGAATGATTGCCGTCGACACAAAAAACATCCTCTTCATCTGCGGAGGTGCCTTCGACGGAATCGAACGCAAGATCGCGCAGCGACTCAACTCCCACGTTGTCGGCTACAGCAACAAAGCCCGCAAAGGGGTCGACCGCGACAACTTCCTCCAGTATGTCGCTCCGCAGGAT
>JAIDJZ010000082.1 GCA_029051965.1 Paramuribaculum sp.
GCTCCGCATAAGGGCTTGTCATGGCGTTTTAGAACAGGAGCGCAAGATCGGCAATGACTATGAGGTCACTGTCAGTCTGAGCTATCCGCCGGCACTTATGGCGGCGCGGACCGACGAGCTTGAGTCGACGGTCAACTATGCCGAGGTCGCGTCGATTGTAAGGGCAGAGATGGGTCAGCCGTCGCAGCTGCTTGAGAATGTCGCCTGGCGCATCCGCCGGGCTCTTGTCGGACGTTATCCCGAAATAGCCTCCGGGCGGGTGGTTGTGACCAAGCTGCTTCCTCCGATCGAGGGAGTTCAGCTTGACGGCGCATCTGTCGGTTTGAGCTGGGACATCACCGAAAGAACCGACGCATAGGTGGAAATTTAATTATTTTCATCAAAAATTCCGTTTGTTTGCGAAAAAATGGTTAAGTTTGCCTCAGTTAAGCCATCAGGCCTGATTCCTATATTGTAATCTGTTGTCTCCGGACGCAGCCCTTATTCCATAAATTGACAATCATGAAGATCGAAAAAAAAGTATGCGCCACTATCCACGGCGATGTGACTCTCTACACACTGACAAACTCCAGCGGTTCGCGCGTTGTCCTGTCTTCGCTCGGCGCAGGTATAGTCAGTGTTGAAGTGCCCGATTCGGAAGGCAATTTTGCAAACGTTGCAATCGGCTATGCCGATCCTGCGGACTATATGGCCGACGGGCCGTGTGCAGGAAAGATCCCCGGACGTTATGCCAATCGAATTGCCGGCGGAAAGCTTCGTGTCGACGGCCGCGACTATCAGCTTGCCATCAACAACGGGCCAAACGCACTCCACGGAGGTCCTACGGGATTTCAGAACCGCATCTGGAATTCGCGCGTCGAAGGAGATTCTGTCGTTTTCTACCGCACCAGCCCCGACGGAGAGGAAAACTATCCCGGAACGGTTGAGGTTGAAGCGGTCTATACCTGGACTGACGGCGACATACTGGAGCTTGAGCTTACGGCTACGACCGACGCTCCGACTGTTGTCAGTCTGACCAACCACGCCTACTGGAATCTCGAGGGCGAAAACTCCGGTTCGGTACTCGATCATAAGCTTTATCTTGCGGCCAGCCGCTATCTTCCGACCGACGAGTCGCTGATCCCGACAGGCGAAATGGCTCCGGTCGCAGGCACGCCGATGGACTTCACTGTTGCCAAAACTCTCGGAAAGGATATCCGCGAGCCGTTCAAGGCTCTTGAATATGGGAAAGGCTATGACAACTGTTGGGTTGTCGACGATTTCTCGCGCGGCTCACTGAAGACCGTGGCTATTCTTGAAGCTCCTTCCTCGGGTCGTGTGCTTGAGGTGGCGACGACGCAGCCTGCGGTGCAGGTCTACACCGGCAACTGGCTCGCCGGCAGTCCAAAAAATCCCGAAGGCCGTTCGTATGACGACTATGACGGAGTCGCAATCGAGTGTCAAGGCATGCCCGACGCTCCCAATCATGTCGATTTTCCCTCGCAGCAACTCTATCCCGGCGAGGTCTACTCTGAAATAATAGAATTCAAGTTTACAACCAAATAAACCAGTTATCAAACCGTATGAAACCTACACTTTATGTTCTTGCTGCCGGAATGGGCAGCCGTTATGGCGGTCTTAAGCAGCTCGATTCACTTGGCCCCAACGGCGAGACAATCATGGACTATTCGATCTATGACGCAGTCAAAGCCGGCTTCGGAAAAGTAGTCTTTGTTATCCGTAAGGATTTTGAGAAGGATTTTCGCGAAAAAATTATTTCGAAATATGAAGGCCATGTGCCTGTTGAAGTGGTTTTCCAGTCGACCGACGCACTTCCCGAAGGATATGAGTGTCCGGCTGACCGCTCCAAACCCTGGGGTACGAACCACGCAGTCCTGATGGCTAAAGATGTGATCAAAGAGCCTTTTGCAGTGATCAACGCCGACGATTTCTATGGTCGCAACGCATTTGAAGTGATTGCAAAGGAACTCAGCCGTGAGTATGACCGCAAGGGCGATTACTGCATGGTCGGCTTCCGTGTCGGCAACACGATGACAGAAAACGGATCGGTTGCTCGCGGAGTCTGCACGACTTCTCCGGAGGGTCTTCTGACCTCAGTTGTTGAGCGTACTGCCATCAGCTACGACGAGGACGGCAAGATCGTTTTCACTGACGAAAACGGCGAAGTTCAGACTCTTGATCCCAAAACTCCGGTTTCGATGAACCTCTGGGGTTTCACTCCCGACTATTTCGACTACAGCGAGCGTGAATTCAAGAACTTCCTCGACCGCGACCTCAACACTCCGAAGGCTGAATTCTTTATCCCCCTCTGCATCGACACGCTGATTAAGAACGGTGAGGCTACTGTCAAGGTTCTTGACACGGATTCCCGTTGGTTCGGCGTCACTTATGCTGCCGACCGTCCCGGCGTTGTAGAGAAATTCGCTTCGCTCCACAAAGATGGAACTTATCCCGAAAAGCTGTTCTGATACGCTTAACGATTTTTAATGGCGGGCCTGTCCAACTTTAGGACGGGCCCGCTGTTTATAAGTAAGTCATGGAAATTATTACACATAATCCTATTGATTCAGCTTTACACTTTCAGTGGTGTCTTTCAGCCGTTATTTCTCCGAATATTCAGTCGTGTAGAACACTACACTCCTTCATCTTCGAAAAAATACCGCCTAAAAATCCAT
>JAIDJZ010000083.1 GCA_029051965.1 Paramuribaculum sp.
AAATATTGGGGAACCGGCTCTTAATCAAGTTCCGACCATCCGGCCAGAAAAAAGACTATAACAATAACTGACTATAATACGTCACGGAAAGCCATCTCTCCGCCCATCACCAGACTCTATCCCCCCTACCCGAAGCAAAGCTCTACGGACACGTCAATCGTCTCCCGAACAAATCCTGGCAAAGCGCTCGAGATCATCTTTGCTGAACGGCATCCGGCCATCCCCGCCCCACTTCTTGCTGTAAGCCAACACCCTTGCCATATTTCCACGCGACAGAAATCCGAACCGGTCGGCCTTTTCCATACACATCAAGGCCATTTCAAGGAATCGCCCGCTGTACGGAGACTGCTGCTCAAATCTGATCCACAACTCATTTCCCAGAATATCGCATAACGACGGAAGCCTCTCGCCAATAACCATCATCCGGTGCAAACACCCATCGGATGTACCGAGAAACATTTTTTCAAACAGATCCACGCCGACCATCGATATATAGCTGAACCCGACAAGCATCACATCGCAATCCGACTCAACCGAAAGGCTTGATTCAATAAAACTCTTACGCTCCGCATGAGACCGGCTCAGAATCTCGTTGAGAAACATGGCCCACAGCGGCTTGGGGTCCGTCATACCTCCAATTGTCGAAACCACTTCTTCCTCCGTCAGACGCTTCCGGTCCAACCCATCCATCAGATGATTGAGTAGCCCAAGCTCATCGGACTGATCCGAATCATAAGCCTTCACCGCAAACTCTGCTGCTGACACATCGGCCTCATCATAGTACGCAATCGCGTTAAACAGACACTTCCCCACTCCACCTTTGCCATAGCGATAACACTCGGCAAGAGCCCTGTAGGCCCAAGGCTCCTTCCATCTTGCATGTTCGACATAATACGCAACCGAATCCGCCAGACCGACATCTCCGTCCCGACTACTGCGGCAACCGCATTCTGACATATCAACCGAACCGCCACAACCGGCATTGCAGACTGACCGAACACCGTCGGCCGATAGTGTCAGCGTCCAGAGGCAGACAAAAACAAATGTAATAATAGCCCGATAGTTCATAATTTCTATAGTGTGTTTTATCATTTCTGATTTGCCACCCTTGCTTCAGCCTCTCTCCTGACTCGATTCAGAACATGGCCGCCAAGCTCCTCTTCAGTATAATAGCGAAATCTCGATATGACCTTCCCCGTCCGGTCGATGAACCCATAGATATTCAGCTCGCATTCGTCCGACATCCCGTAGCCATCGTCGTCCATCCAGTAGCGGCCGTCGGGAATCAGCTGCCACTGCACCTCCGCCACACCATTGCTGAACCCTCTTATAAAAGACGGGTATTGGAACGAATAGCTGCGAAGTGTCGCCATCGCATCATCCGGAAGTCTTTTCATCGAATCCCAGTCAATATCTTCCGCATCTACAATGGCGAGCTGCTCATTGGCCGACATCCATTCATAGGCGGTCTTAAGATTGTGGTTGAGCAGAAACCGTGGCTTCCACCATCCCCAAATGACCTGATTCACAATCTCCATCCCCTCGCCGAGCGCCTCCTTTCTGTAATCACCCGCAGAATACTTGTCCGACGACAGAATCCGATACATCTTCTCATCATAAGTCCCCGGTTCATCAGCCATCATGTTTATTCGGTCATATAGATTCATTGCACCCGTTTTATTTAATTATATATGTATATAAAGAGGCAGAAAAACTCCGGCATCTATCACCTCACGACATTTTTGCGGCATTTTTTGCCGTGAATTTACACGGCTCTAAGATTATTACGGTCCGCTAAAACCATAAACATGCGAATCGAACGTCTTGAAAAGCGTACAAGCGTCCGTCCCATAATGCGAGGCTCAAAATATCGCACCATCGCTTCTACGAGAGAATTCAGGCACTTGACAGCCGGGAAGTGTACGGGCCAATCGGAGCTTGTCACCAACAATATATCATTCCAATACCAAACTGTCGTGTTCCCGGTTCGTATTGAGGTGTTATGACAAACATTGTGTCTTTCTTGGCTTTTCGAAACCTGGACAATTTCCACTCAGTTAGGGATGCAGCAACCAGTAGATGCTTTGTGGACACAACTACGTTAGCTCGATTTGTGGTGAGCGACGTTAGACATCGACGCTGAACTGAGTGTAAGACAGGCAGTAAAAATCGGATCTATGTAAAAAAACAGGTTATTAGATTTTTAGGGTTATCAAAGTCGGTATATGCAGCTCAATGGCTTTAGAAAACCTTGACCACATATGTGATTATCTGGCAGCTACCTGTTGATGGGCCACGAGGGTGATCAACAGACAAAAAATATTTCACACTCGGATAGTTTTTTAACTTTTCAACCGACTTTTGCAGCTGACCCAAAATAAATTTACACTCGGGTAGTATTCTTTTTGACCAGCCCGCGAGGTTAAGAATATATAAAAACACCCAACCTTGACCTTTTTGGGTGCAAAATTGGGTGTATATACAACAAAAGCCTGATTATCAGGCTTTATTGCGGAGAGGACGAGATTCGAACTCGTGGTAGGATTGCTCCTACGTCAGTTTAGCAAACTGGTGGTTTCAGCCACTCA
>JAIDJZ010000084.1 GCA_029051965.1 Paramuribaculum sp.
GCTCCTTTCTCAACTCGCTGAAATCACTCAAAAATCCATCTTTATGCTAACCTGAGTTAAAAGTAAACATACTCTAAAACTGAAGCGAAGTTTCCCGACTCGGGAGGCTTCGCTTTAGTTGTAGGAGGGTCGGGAGAAGGCTGTTCGGACTGTCAGTGGAGAGCGAGATCAAAAAAAGATGCATCCGCGGGGTTGCAGAAACCGGAAGAATAACTAATTTTGCAGCGTCGTTTGCGGGTCGGGAAACGATCGGCAAACGTCGGCGTTTGCGGTATGTCGCCGCAATAAAACAACACAACAACGGATGGAACCACTCAAACATGAATGTGGCATAGCAATGATCAGATTGCGCCACCCCCTCGAGTACTATCACAAAAAGTACGGGACCTATCTCTACGGACTCGAAAAGCTCTATCTCATGATGGAGAAACAACACAACCGCGGTCAGGAAGGCGCCGGAGTCGGAGTCGTCAAGCTCCATTCGAATCCCGGCGAGGAGTATGTCTGGCGCGAAAGAGCCATTGGCACTCAGGCCATTTCAGAAATTTTCGGCAATATCTTTCCGGCTATCGAAGCCGCAGGCGTGGAGCGGATGTCCCCCCGGGAGGCAGAGCTCCACGCTCCGTTTACGGGCGAGATCTACATGGGTCATCTGCGCTACAGCACGACCGGCAAGAGCGGCATCAGCTATGTCCATCCGTTTCTCCGGAGGAACAACTGGCGTTCGCGGAATCTTCTGATGTGCGGAAATTTCAACATGACCAACGTGGACCGTATCTTCGAGTCTGTCGTGGCTTCGGGACAGCATCCGCGCCTCTATTCGGACACGATTGTCATCCTCGAACAGTTAGGCTATACGCTCGACAAGGAGAACCACCGACTCTACCGTCAGTTCCGGGAGACCCTGAACGATCCGGAACTTGCCACTGCAATCGAGGACAATATCGATCTGAAACGAGTTCTCGGAGCGACGGCACCGATGTGGGACGGCGGCTACGCGATGTGCGGTGCAACGGGTTCGGGGGATATGTTTGTCATCAGGGATCCACACGGAATCCGTCCGGCGTTCTATTATATCGATGACGAGGTTGTTGTCGTCGCGTCGGAACGTCCGGTCATCCAGACGGTTTTCGGGACGACGCTGGAAGAGGTCAAGGAGCTTGATCCGGGAAGCGCGATCATTGTCGGCAAGCGCGGCGACATCGAAGTCAGCCGGATCATGGATCAGGGCAAGAACGAGCGGTGTTCGTTCGAGCGGATCTATTTTTCCCGCGGAAGCGACGCGGATATCTACCGCGAACGGAAGCGTCTGGGCGCCAACCTGACGGACGCTGTCATGCGCAGCGTCGACAATGATGTCGCACACACGGTCTTTTCCTTCATTCCGAACACGGCGGAGGTTGCTTTTCTCGGCCTTGTCGAAAAGATCCACGAACGCCTCGACGACGAACGCTTTTCGGAGATCCTTTCGCTTTCGGAGCGTGGCGAGCTTACACGCGAACGTCTTGCGGAGATCCACGACCGACGGCTGAGAGTCGAGAAGGTTGCCATCAAGGATATCAAGCTCAGGACGTTTATATCGGAGGGTGAAGTCCGGAATGATCTGGCGGCGCATGTCTATGACGTCACCTACGGAATCATTGACGATGACCGCGACAATCTCGTCGTTCTTGACGACAGCATTGTCAGGGGGACGACTCTCCGGCAGAGCATTCTGAAGATGCTCGGACGTCTGCGCCCGAAGAAGATAGTCGTTGTCAGCTCGGCCCCACAGGTGCGCTATCCGGACTATTACGGGATCGACATGAGCCGTCTGAGCGAGTTCGCAGCGTTTCGTGCGGCAGTGGCTCTGCTTAAGGAAGGCGGTATGGACAATGTTCTGGACCGGGTCTATGAAGAGTGCAAGAGTCTTCTGACGGCCGATGAGAGTCAACTCTATAATCCGGTCAAGGCAGTCTACGCACCGTTCAGCGACGAGATGGTCGCATCCAAAATGGCCGAGATGCTGACTCCTGCAGGAGTAGACGCAGATGTCGAACTTATTTTCCAGAGCCTCGAGGGTCTGCATGAAGCAGTGGCGGACTGTCCGGGCGACTGGTATTTCTCAGGGAATTATCCGACTCCCGGCGGACTGCGTCTTCTATTGAAGGCTTATATCGATTTTTATGAATCGGAGAAGCGGTAATCAGCGAAGACGGTGTGTGGCACAATGGCTCATCCGGCAGAATATAACAGCGGGTGTGTCATAACGGCTCATCCGGGTCGTCGGCTGAACCATTCTGACAGCACCCTCGCCATCCGGCAGAAAATATCAGGCGCTGTGTCAAAATTTTGACACAGCGCCCTGTTTATGTTCTATTGTGGAATCTTCAGTGGGAGGGAGTTACTGATGTCTCGGCGGCAACGCAGAGTGGACGTCGTCGAAGCAGCGGCGGATCGCCTCGGCCTGCTCTTCTGACGTTGCCGGAGAGGGAATCGGGGGATGGATTGTCAGGGTGATCGTGCCGGGACGGGGAATCTTACTGGTTCTCGGCATAATGTCGAATGCACCGTCGATCGTCACTGGCACGAGAGGGAGAGCGAACTCGTTGGCAAGAAAGAATGCCCCGCGTTTGAAGGGCCGCATCTTACCGTTCCAAGTCCGCGCGCCTTCGGGGAAGACGACAAGAGAGGTTCCGCCTCTGAGGACATCCTCGGCACGCTGCATCGTGCGGCGCAAGGCGGCCGGGGATGATTTGTCGACATAGATCTGATGGGCTTTCTCACAGGCATACCCGACGAAGGGAATTTTCCTGAGGGATGCTTTCATCATCCACCGGAATTTATGGGGGAGATAGCCATAGATGCTGAAAATGTCATAGGCTCCCTGGTGGTTTGCCACGAAAACATAGCTTGTGGTCGGATCAATATTTTCCGCACCTTTGACTCTGACTCTTACGAGAGAGAAGATGCAGAAGATGCGAGCCCACCAGCGGGCGGGATAGTAGCCCCACCAGCGACCTCCGCCCAGGGCGCATCCGACGGCAGTGGCGATGGAGGCGACAATAGTGGCCACCAGCAGCACCGGGGCCATTATGAACAACTGATAGATCCGATAGAAGATTATCATCAGAGGCTCTTGTTCAGAAGATCCTTGAATTCGGCGTCGGACATGCTTCCGACATGCTTGACAGGCTCAGCGCCTTTTTTAAGAATGACAACGCAGGGAATGTTCGAAATGTCATATTTCTTCGCGAGGTCGGGACATTCGTCGACGTCGGCTGCAAAGAAGTCGGCCTTAGCGGCATATTCACCGGCCACGGCATGATAAACGGGCTTGAACTGCTGACAAGGGCCACACCAGACGGCTGAGAAGTCAATGACAACGGCTTTCGCGTCGGTCGGTTCGGGATTATCCGAAGGAGTTGCCACACGCACTACTTCGCCGGCAGGAGCGGCTGTTTCGGTTGCCGGAGCTTCATCGGCAGCAGCTTCAACAGAATCGGCGGCAGCGCCTTCGTTGGCAGTAGTCGAGCCGGAGTTGCAGGCAGCCATTGCGAAGAGGGCTACCACGGGGAGGAATCGCAGGAATTTCATAAAATTAAGCTGGATGTTTAGATTTATATCAAGTGTGTCAGATATGTCGGCAAAGATACGACAAAGTTTCTGTAATTTCAAAGATCTCTTTGCCGTATTTTAGGCGGATCGTGATAATGGCTCGTCTGCGGCGTTGCTTTCGGCTCTCGGGTTAGGTCACGGACGCCAGTCCGCTCCCGTCACCCTCGGCCTTAGCGCCTTGCATCCAAACCATTCTGACGAACCGCCGGCCCATCCGTTGGCGGACGGGGCTTTTTTGGGCGCATACGGCGGCGCTTAGGAGGGTATGGCGCGGAGGGGTGGCGCTAAGAGGGGGATGAGTGGCT
>JAIDJZ010000085.1 GCA_029051965.1 Paramuribaculum sp.
CCTCCGCAGCGGCCTGCGACTCCGCCAACGGCAACGAACCGGACGCCCCGATCGAATCCGGCAACCCCGCCGACACCGTCCCGACCGACACCATTCCTCAGATCACACCGCCCGAACAAAAGCCGCAGGGACTCGACTCCGTTCTCATTCCCGAAGGACTCGAACTGGTCGACTACACGCCCTACACTGGCCCGGTCGGACCGCTTTCCGAAAACTTCCGCCCGATCTATGTCGACGGCCGACGCTGGTCTCGTGTCATGGTCTGGGAAAAACAGACAAGAGATAACAGATACTACACAGAAGAGGTAACTGGCAATGTTGATCTTGATGTAGCTATAGCAAAAAAACTGCGTCACCGTCCCGACTTTTATCCCGATCTTTATGACACCTGGGACTACCTGGTGGAAGACGGAGGAATCGTCTATGAGGGTTGCCCTGGTGAGCTATATTATTTCAATGGCGAATTGAAACGCCATTGGAGTTTAAAGACTCTTTACGACGTTTTCCCTTCCGAAAGCAATGAACTCACGTCCCGGCTATGTGCAGTACAGGCAAAAATCATAAGCCGTGGCATAATGACTCTTCGTGGCCGACAATTGCGTGCTGCTAAAGTAAAGATCGACAAATTGATGTATAACCGTATTCAATATGACTACTGGGTCGAAGGCATTGGATCGCTTTTTGGATTCATTATAGACAATAATCCTATTTACACAATGTTTACAGGAGGGCGATTCGACCTTCTTGTGCAGTGCGTCGACAAAAACGGCCAACTGATCTACGACTACCGCGACTTCGATCCCGACCTCTACGAAGAACTCGAAATCCTCTCCGAATAAGGCCTGACTTTGTCAGATTAAGAAACTCTGGGTAATTAAGAATCTGTTTATTAAACCAAAATCATTACCGCATGAAAAAGTTGTTCATTTTTTTGTTTGCCGCAGCGGCACTTCTTCCATTCGGAGTCTCATGCGACTCCGGCGCAAACGAGCCCGACGCCCCGATCGAATCCGGCAACCCCGCCGACACCATCCCGACTGATACCGTCCCCTCAGACACCATTCCTCAGGTCACACCGCCCGAACAAAAACCGCAGGGACTCGACTCTGTTATCATCCCCGAAGGCCTCGAGTTGGTCGAATATGTCCCATATTCCGGTCCGGTCGAGGAACTCGCTGACGACTTCCGCCCGATCTACGTCGAAGGCCGGCGCTGGTCTCGCGTCAGGGTGGCTGAAGACCAGACAAGGAATGATTACTACATCGAAGATGTTGCCGGAGAGGTGGAACTGGAGGTGGACCAGGATGTGGTAGTGGCTAAAAGAGTACGAAATTGTTTTCCAGATAACCCTAATTACACGGTAAATTATTTCAAAGAAGATAATGGCGCTGTGCTTGATGCCTATCCCGGAGAATTATACTATTTCAATGGAGAGTTGAAACGCAAATGGGACTTATTGTTAGCCTATGATGTTTTCCCTTCCGAAAGCATATCGTTCACATCAACTATTGTCACAATCCCGGGAGACGTTATAAGTCGCGGCACTATAACACTTCGCGGCAGAAAACTTCGCGCAGCCAAAGTATTGCTGTCGAGCTGGCTTCTAAAGGACAGACTGCGTTATGACTACTGGGTCGAGGGCATCGGATCGCTGTTTGGATTCATTATAGACCAGAAGCCTATTTTTACAACCTTTAAATACGGAGGTTTCGATCTTCTGGTGCAGTGCATCGACGAGAACGGCGAGCTGATCTACGACTACCGCGACTTCGATCCCGACCTCTACGAAGAGCTCGA
>JAIDJZ010000086.1 GCA_029051965.1 Paramuribaculum sp.
CCTGTCGATTGCCCCCTACCGCGGATTTGTCAACCCCGTCTACACCCCCGTCAGAAATAATGCCGGCGAGATCATCGACATCACTGTCAGCTACGATGAGGACTTCATCCCACAGATGCTCCGCTATTCACGCGATTACTCACCTCTGACCCGCTGATCAATTGGACCAGGGACAATTCGCATCGACACTGCTCGAACAGGCCGTGACCGAACTGTCACGATTGCCAGGCGTAGGACGCAAGACCGCCCTGCGCCTGGCACTCCATATTCTCCGACGCGACGAATCCGAAGGAGTGGCTCTGGGCGAAGCGATCATCAACATGCGCCGCGGCATCCGATACTGCAAGGTCTGTCACAACATTTCCGAAACAGACCTCTGCCCGATCTGCTCGTCGGCAGGCCGTGACCGGTCGACGGTGTGCGTTGTCGAAAACGTCAACGACGTCATGATAATGGAACGCACCCGCCAATACTCGGGACTCTACCATGTTCTCGGAGGCGTAATTTCACCGATGGACGGCATCGGACCCGATTCGCTGACAATCGACTCGCTCATTGACCGGATCGAATCGACCGACAATCAGATCAGAGAAGTCATCCTCGCACTTGGCGCGACGATGGAGGGAGACACAACCAATTTCTACATATTCCGCAAACTCGCTCGCTTCGCGGATCTGAAGATAACGCAGCTCGCACGCGGAGTCGCCGTAGGCAACGACCTCGAATACACCGACGAAATAACTCTTGGCAGGTCACTCCTGCAGCGCACTCTCTTCTCCGACACATTCAACGGCTGAAACAACTAACACTCATAAACTCCACCGATGCTGACCGACGGAAAAATATCGCTGCGCGCACCTGAGCCGAACGACATCGACGACATGTATGTCTGGGAAAACGACGCCTCTGTCTGGACCGACGGATGCGTGAGAGCTCCAATGTCGAGAAAGGCGCTCTACGACTACATCAACTCCTACAACCCCGATCCATGTGCAGCCGGGCAGCTGCGACTCATCATTGAGCTGAACACAACCGAAACACCGATCGGAATGATCGACCTCTTCGACTTCGACCCGCTCAACCGCCGCGCCGGAGTCGGCATTCTGCTTGACAGCGCCCACCGGGGCAAAGGCTATGGCACAGCGACCCTCCGTCTGCTCTGCGACTATGCCCGAATCCACCTTGGACTCCATCAACTCTGGGCAATCGTCAACCGCACAAACCAACCGTCGCTCAGCCTGTTCGCAAGCGCCGGATTCAAAAGCTGCGGTTCGCTCAGATCATGGATAAGAATCGGCGAATCCTACTCCGACGCCCTATTCTATCAG
>JAIDJZ010000087.1 GCA_029051965.1 Paramuribaculum sp.
AGCGACTCGCTGACGCCGTTCGTGTAGGCCGGATTGTTGCGGTAAACCGGCTGCTTGTGCATCGGCTTCCACAACGGACGCGACTCGATGCCCGCCCGGTCGAGGGCCATGCGCAGGGCCTCGACGTTGGCGTTAGGCTGACAGTCGGTGACGGCCGTCGATGCGGCATGCGTGACACCGGCAGCTCCGCCGACTGCTCCGCTGACAACCTGACCGTAGGCCAGCTCCTGACCCTTAACCCGCAGCGCAGGGTCGAGCGTGGCTGTGCATAGCCAGTAGTTCGAGTCATACTCCGGCGAGGGATTGCAGTGCATGGTTATGCCGCAGACATCCTTCAGAAGCTCCTCATAGAGCGACTGCACATGGCGGTGGTGCGCGATATGCTCGTCGGCTACGGTCATCTGTCCGCGACCGATACCGGCGCAGATGTTCGACATACGGTAGTTGTAGCCGATAGCCTCATGCTGATAGTAGGGATAGCTCTCGCGGGCCTGGGTCGCATACCACATGATCTCGTTGCGCGACGCCTCGTCGGGACAGATCAGCGCGCCCCCTCCGGAAGTCGTGATCATCTTGTTGCCGTTGAACGACAGCACCCCGTAGCGACCGAACGTCCCGAGAGTCTGACCGCGGAATGTCGAGCCGAAACCCTCGGCAGCATCCTCGATCACCGGAATCCCGTAGCGATCCGCGATCTCCATGATCCGGTCGATCCGATAGGGCATCCCGTAGAGAGCCACCGGAATGATAGCCTTCGGCGTTTTGCCCGTTTTGGCGATACGGTCCCGGATCGCAGCCTCCAGCAGATCCGGATCCATGTTCCAGCTATCCTTTTCGGAATCGACAAACACCGGAACAGCACCCAGATAGGTCACCGGATGGCTCGACGCGCAGAACGTGAACGTCTGCACGATCACCTCATCGCCCGCGCCCACACCGCACGCAACCAGCGCCAGATGCACCGCCGCCGTTCCCGCGCTCAGCGCCACGACCTTACGGTCGAGAGGCGACGCGCCCTCGCGACGGTTCACAAACGCCTCGAGATCCTGCTCAAAGCCATTGACATTCGGTCCCAGAGGCACGACCCAGTTCTGGTCAAAAGCCTCCCTGATAAAATCCATCTCCTTGCCGCTCATATGAGCCA
>JAIDJZ010000088.1 GCA_029051965.1 Paramuribaculum sp.
TTTCTGAGTCATGGAAAGAGAGTCCTTTCCGGTCGGGATGTTGATTCCGAGGGCACATGCGAAGTCGCTGCAGGCTTCGACGGCGCGATAGAGGGCGGCGTCTTCACCGGGATTCTTGCACGGCCACATCCAGTTGGCGGACAGTGAGATGCCTTTGAGGTCGCTGTCGATCGGAGCGCCGACGATATTGGTGAGCGATTCGGCAATGGCGATGACAGATCCGCGTGCCGAGTCGATCAGGGCGACCTGAGGCGCGTGGCCGATCGAAGTGGCGATACCGCGGCGTCCGTTGTAGTCGAGCGCAACGACACCGCAGTCGCTCAGCGGAAGCTGGATTTCGCCCTGACACTGCTGGCGTGCGATTTTTCCGGTCACAGAGCGGTCGACTTTGTTGGTCAGCCAGTCTTTGCAGGCGACAGCTTCGAGGCTGAGCACGTCGCGCAGATAGTTTTCGACTTCGTTCTCGTCTGTGTCGACCGGAAGATATTTGAGATCTACGGTCGAGTCGGTCATGACGGTTTTCGGTGAATTGCCGAACATGTCGGACATCGCGAGGTTGATAGGCTTGATGCCGTCTTTCTGGGCGAAGACGAAGCGGTCGTCGCCAGTGGTCTCGCCGACCACATACATCGGTGCGCGTTCGCGGTCTGCGATGCGGTTGATGTATTCGATATGTTTTTCGTCAATGACGAAGCCCATGCGTTCCTGGCTTTCGTTTCCGACGATTTCTTTGGCTGAGAGGGTGGGGTCGCCGACGGGAAGGGCGTCGATGTCGATGCGGCCGCCGGTTGCTTCGACGAGTTCCGAGAGGGCGTTGAGGTGACCTCCGGCTCCGTGGTCGTGGATCGAAACGATCGGGTTTTCCTCGGCTTCAGCGAGGGCGCGGATGACGTTGCTGACGCGCTTCTGCATTTCGGGGTTGGCACGCTGCACGGCGTTGAGCTCGATAGAGTTGTCATACTGACCTGTCTCGACCGAGGAGACGGCGCCGCCTCCCATGCCGATGCGGTAGTTGTCGCCACCCATGACAATGACTTTTTCGCCACCTTTGGGAGTGTCCTTGAGGGCGTCCTTGCGGGCTGCGAATCCGACGCCGCCGGCAAGCATGATCACTTTGTCGTAGGCATAGAGGCGGCCGTTTTCGTCGTGTTCGAATGTCAGCAGCGATCCGCAGATCAGCGGCTGTCCGAACTTGTTGCCGAAGTCGGAAGCTCCGTTCGACGCTTTGATCAGGATGTCGCATGGGGTCTGATAGAGCCAGACTCGCGGGTTGCACATCATTTCCCAGCGGTGGTCGGGACTCATGCGTGGATAGGAGGTCATGTAGACGGCTGTTCCTGCAATGGGGAGCGATGCGCGGCCTCCGCCGAGGCGGTCGCGGATTTCGCCGCCGGTTCCGGTCGCAGCGCCGTTGAACGGTTCGACTGTCGTGGGGAAGTTGTGGGTTTCGGCTTTGAGCGAGATTACGGTGTCGATTTCGCGTACGTCGAAGAGGTCGGGCCGGTCAGGATTTTTCGGCGCGAACTGCTCGACGCGCGGTCCGGTAATGAACGCTACGTTGTCTTTATAAGCCGAGACGAGCTTATTGGGATTTTCCTGTGAAGTTTTCTTGATGAGTTTGAAGAGCGACTGAGGTTTGGTTTCGCCGTCGATAATAAATGTTCCGTTGAAGATCTTGTGGCGGCAGTGCTCCGAGTTGACCTGTGAGAATCCGAAAACCTCGCTGTCGGTCAGCGGGCGGCCGATTTTTTCGGCGAGCTCGCGCAGGTAGTTTTCCTCATCCTCGCTCAAGGCCAGGCCCTCGCTCCGGTTATATTCGGAAATGTCGTTGATGTGGACGATAGGATCGGGCGTTTTTGAAATGTCGAACACTTTGGAGT
>JAIDJZ010000089.1 GCA_029051965.1 Paramuribaculum sp.
GCGACGCACTGCGCCGAGTGCTGACAGAGCCTAAGAACGCAATCGTCTGCCAGTACGAAAAACTCTTCCGGATGGACGGCGTTGAACTGACATTACCCCCCGACGCCCTCGACATGATTGTCGACAAAGCGATCGAATATAAACTCGGAGCCCGCGGACTCCGCTCCATCGTCGAGACAATCATGATGGACGCTATGTTCGAAACCCCCTCGACCGACAAGAAATCCGTCAGCGTTGACGCCGCTTATGCTCTTCGCAAACTCGAAGAAGCGAACTTCGAAGTCAACCGCACATGATAAAGCCCCTTTTCATCCGGAAATGAATCCGGATGAAAAGGGACTTGCTTTTCTCTCCACTCCCTTTCAAAAACTTCTTCTTCTCCCCTTCACTCCCCCAACCAATCCACTCACCTCTTCGCCATGGCAAACCCCTCTGAACTCACAGCCGCACTGAAACTCCATTTCGGTTTCGACTCCTTTAAAGGACAGCAACAGGCAATAATGCAAAGCCTCCTCGACGGCAACGACACATTCGTGCTCATGCCGACCGGCGGCGGTAAATCTCTCTGCTACCAGTTGCCCGCCCTGATGATGAAAGGGACGGCCATTGTAATTTCTCCCCTCATTGCCCTGATGAAAAATCAGGTCGACGCAATGAGAAACTTCAGCGAAGACGACGGAATCGCACATTTTCTCAACTCCTCGCTCAACAAATCCGCTATCGACAAAGTCAAATCCGACATCCTCAGCGGAAAGACCAAACTCCTCTACGTTGCCCCGGAATCGCTCACTAAAGATGAATACATCGACTTCCTCCGAACCGTCGAAATCTCATTCTACGCCGTCGACGAAGCCCACTGCATCTCCGAATGGGGCCACGACTTCCGGCCCGAATACCGCCGAATACGCCCGATCATAAACGAAATCGGCAAATGTCCGGTCATCGCCCTTACAGCAACAGCAACCCCGAAGGTCCAGCACGACATTCAGACAAACCTCGGCATGCTTGGCGCGAATGTGTTCAAATCGTCATTCAACCGCGAGAATCTCTACTACGAGATCCGTCCG
>JAIDJZ010000009.1 GCA_029051965.1 Paramuribaculum sp.
TCCGTGTACAGGTTCAGGTTCTTCCCTGGGTTGTTCGTGTAAACAATATCATTCTCTAATTAATTCCAATTCAATGTGCAATTCGCAATTCTTGACTAACGGAATCGGCCTGGATTTCTCTCTGTGCCGCTCCGCGGCCGACAGCCGGAATTGCAGAACCGTTCTCTGAGAATTGTGAAAAAAGCATCAACGAAATGAAATTATTCAATCGATTCTTTCAATCCCTGCTGCGCGGCGCGATAATGTTTATCGCGCCGGCAGTAGCCGGATTGTCTTCTTGCAACGGAGTAATCTACGACGATCTCGATCCGTGTCCCGAGGGAGTTCGTCTGCGTTTTGTCTATGACTACAACATGGAGTTCGCGAATGCGTTTCCATCACAGGTCGAGTGTCTGACAGTCCTTGTCTACAACAGTGACGGGACCTATCGCGAAACGCGCAAAATCACTGACCGCTCGCTGCTGTCGGATGAAAACTGGCGTCTGGACATCGATCTTCCCGAAGGAGACTATAAGATCATCGCCTACGGAGGTCTTGCATGCAACGACAACTCCTACCACTTCGTTGAAACCCCCGCTCCCTCTACTCAGCTCGGCTCACTGCAGGTGGCCCTCAATCAGGAGGTAATCGACCGTGTGATCGGTACTGATCTCCACAAACTATTCTGGGGAACAACCCTTGAAAAAGAGAATGCGGCCGATCCGACCGATTTCTCGAAAGCAATAGACGTCAAGGTCAGAAAATCGACAATGGCCTACGACGAATATACCGTCTACATGATGCGTGACACAAACAATCTCCGCATTGTGCTTCAGGAACTGAGCGGTGACCCAGTCGACGACAAGTTCTTCAACTTCGAAGTGATCGACAACAACACACTCATGGGCTGGAACAACGCTGTTATCCCCGCCGCTCCGTTTACCTATCTACCCTGGACCCGCGGCCAGGCCTCGACCGGTCTGCTTCCCGACGGTTCGGAATGTAAGGTCGCTTTTGCCGAATTCAGTTTCGGCCGTCTGGTGACGGAAAACGCACCGGTGCTCCGTGTGACACGTGTTTCCGACGGCAGCGAAGTGATCAACATACCTCTGATCAACTATCTTGCGCTCATGAAGAGCGAAAGTTTCCATAAAATGTCAGTCCAGGAGTATCTGGACCGCGAAAATCAGTGGAACATGACCTTCTTCCTAGACCGTCACTGGAAATGGATTTCAGTACAGATTGAAGTCCAGGGATGGGTTGTGCGGATCAATAACCCTGATTTGTAATAA
Source organism: Paramuribaculum sp. (assembly GCA_029051965.1). Taxonomy (GTDB): domain Bacteria; phylum Bacteroidota; class Bacteroidia; order Bacteroidales; family Muribaculaceae; genus Paramuribaculum. The sequence continues at coordinate 1,272 of JAIDJZ010000009.1, forward strand.
ATCATAATGAAGAAATATCTTACTATCGCCTATTTACTGACGCTGGCCCTGACGGTCATCGGCTGCAGCGACGATGCTCCGGACGGGGTGTCGGCGCCGGGCCGTTCCGACAAGGTCGAGTTCACGATCAATGTCTATGCGGGAGATCCGGAGGACAAGGGGTCGCGCGTCGGAGCATTGCCGGGCGATGACTACTTTGAAGGACCATTATACCAGTATGAGCGGATGCGCAGCCTGCGTGTCATCATTGTCCGGCCGGACGGCACAGTCGAGCACAACGAACTGATTTCCGGCGAGCTTCCCGCGTCGGGCGTCAGCTTCTACAGCGGCGTGCGCCTCAGAGTCGAGGGCAACGAAACGAAGCGGGTCTATCTCTTTGCCAACGAGGCCTCGATAGTGCCTGCCGGTTCGGAGACACCGTTCGATTTCAATTCGATTCCGAGCGGATCGGTATTCCCGACCGAGACGATCGGTTCGCTGCAGCTTGCGACGGATGCTTCGGGTGTGCTTGTTGACAACAGTGGCGATCGGAAGCGATATGTCCCGATGAGCGAAGTCTTCGAGGTGTTCGTCAAGAAGGCTGGCCCAGACGGAGAAGACTCCGAGCAGACGGCCAACTTTTTCATTACGCGTGCGGCCGTCAAGTTCGCGTTCCATGTGAGCGCTACGGTCACGACGTCGTCGCCATTTGAAAGCTGTGCTGTTGCCGTTTCGG
>JAIDJZ010000090.1 GCA_029051965.1 Paramuribaculum sp.
ATCTCCAGGCATGCATCAGATCGGCCGACAACGCTGACTTCCTGTCAAAAATCCCCGAACCGCTCCTGCCCGACAACTCCGAGCTCGCCTTCTTCTGCCCCCTCCCCGACAACAGCAACGAACTTCTGTGTGTCAGCTCAAAAAGCGACATCCCCCACAATTCGGCAACCGTCAGGGCAATCATTACTGAAGCCGGCAGTGACAAACCGGGCAAACCCGTCGAAATGTCTTTTCTGAAACCTCTCGGATCTGATTCCATTCCCGGCCTGTCGAACCTGCCCGGCGGCTACTCACTGCGCGCAGTCTTCGGAATCCCCGCCGGAATCAACTGGAACGCGCTCACCGACATGGCTGCCGGATCGCTCGACACCCAGAGTCAGGGACTCCTGCAGTCGCTTCTCCCCTACATGTCTCAACTCGACGGACCGCTTGCGATCGGCATCGGGCCGTTTGGGTTCTCCAACATGACAGACGACAGGCTTGAGGCCCAGACAATATATATCTCCGCCACATTTCAGCCCGGAAAAGCGCTTGACATTGTCGAGGAAATCAACGGCAACCTGCGCGAAAAGGGGATCACACCCCGCCCCGGAGCAAACGGAATCTATGCCTTCAATCTCAACGGCACGAAGTATCGCTACACAGTCCGCGGCAACGAATTTATATTCGCACAGAACCGCGAAATCGAAGAGAGCTGGAACTCCGAATTAAACATTGATCCGCAGATGACCGGAGCGGTCAGTCTGATGCTCCCGCCGCTGCGCGACATTATTCCCGACGCTCCGTCGGACAATTCGATCTCGGCAGCGCTGAAAATGACGGCAACCGAGATCGAAATGACAGTCACCTGCACCGCCGGATCTCCGCTGACAGCCTTTGCGACCTATTTCGAGACGCTCGGCACAGCCTTGAGAAATCTCGAGCAATCAAACGAAGACTACTTCGACACCTATTAACCTAACTGACTACGAATTCCCATTTCACACCTCACCGTTTACCGACTATGAAATCTTACAGAATCAATCTTCTCGGCATCCTCTGTTCGCTTGTGATGTTGCTGAGTTCATGTTCTTCAAAAGACTCTCTTCTCGAATCCGTACCGTTCGACGCCGAAGCTGTCGCTACCGTCAACTTCATCGAGCTTGCTGCAAAATCCGGAATCACACTCGAAGAGGGACGACTGGCGCTTCCGGGCGAATATGCCGCCTTCAAGGATGAAATACCGGCCGACTTCATGAAAAACGCCGGACTTCTCGCCGAAGCCGTCAACCTTGAGAATGTGGTTTTCTTCTGCTATATCAACCGCGGGGAAACTTTCGCCACCGCTACAATAACCGACATCGACGCGCTGCGCTCGCTCCTGCGCTCGCTCGAACTCGAGCGCGACACCGACAACGGCTATGAAGTCTATGACAACCGCATTATAATCAGCCCCGACGACAACCAGATATGGCTGTGTGACTCGAAAAAACCGGTTGACCGCATCGAAGACTTCCAGCTTGCAAGAAAGAAAAACAACATCATGCGCTACTCCGGGCTTGCCGATGTCCTGACTTCGGGCGACATTGCCAGCTTCGTCATCGACCAGTCGGCTTTAGGATCTGGATTCGACCAGTACTGGACAACCGGCCACCTCTCCGTCGACAACAACGCCATCGTTATGACTTCCACCTCGATGAAAACAGATGGAACTCCGCTTGAGCCCGACGACTTCCTCGAGCCCGTCAGCACCGACTTCCTCCGCTACGTTCCATCCAACTTCATCTTCGCTTCAGCTGCCGGGATCAAGTCGGGAAGCCAGCTGATCGCAGCAATTACAGATGCGGCAGGCAGCAACAACGACGCGATGAAAGAAATCCCCGGCGACATCATGGCCGGCCTCAAACAGATCAACGGCACGGTTGCCTTCGGATTCGGCCCGAAATCGAAACAGAGCCTCCTCAACCCCCTCTCCCCCGACCAGTGGCAGGCGCTACTGATGGTCCACATGCCTCAGGCGAAAATCAATGAAATAACCGAAAATCTCCACAATTCGCTCGGCGACGCCGGCAAAACCGACAACGGCCTCTACCGGTTCAACTCCCGCGACTTCAACCTCGTCTACGGTTCGGTCGACGGCTATCTCACCTTCGCTGCCGGAATGGATGTCGCTCCCGACAAATCCAACTCATTCATCAACGACTTCGACGGAAAGAAATACGCGACCGTCTTCCAGACCCCCGTTCTCAGCTCGATCGTCAACGATCCCTCGATGAAATTCAGCATAAAGGCCTATCTCGAGCTTAACGGCCCGACAGCACGCATGCAGATCAACCTCGTTGGAACCGAAAAACCGATCATCCCGACCCTCGTGGCGACAGTTCCGGCATTCGTCCGTCGCTACGAAGAGATGATCCGATAAACCTCCCCCCCCAACAACACATCCACTGAAATGATCAACGAAATAAGCCTGTCGGCCACCCTGCCGCATGTCTTCTCAGGCATGGAAAAACAGGCGCCGGTCTGCAACTCACAGATATGGCTGGCCGACGTCAGATTCACCCGTCCTGCCTTCTACATGATCGAAGCAGAATCAGGCACCGGCAAATCCTCGCTCTGCAGCTTCATCTACGGAAGCCGCGGCGACTACCGCGGTACAGTTGCCTTCGACGGGCGCGACGTGCGCTCGCTGACGATCGACGAATGGTGTCGCATACGCACCCACGCGCTTGCCTACCTGCCTCAGGAAATGCACCTGTTTCCCGAACTGACTGTCGAAGAGAACATTCTGATAAAGAACCGTCTGACCGACTGCCGCAGCGGACAATGGATCCGTCAGGCGCTTGAACGCCTCGAGATCCCCGAAAAAATCAGCTCGCCGGCCGGACTTCTGTCGGTCGGACAGCAGCAGCGAGTGGCGATCATACGCGCTCTCTGCCAGCCGTTTGACTTCATTCTTATCGACGAACCCGTAAGCCATCTCGACGCGCGCAACAATTCGATCGTGGCCTCACTGATCGAAGAAGAGGCGCGAGCCAACAGCGCCGGCGTTCTGGCCACCTCCGTCGGCAACAAAATCAATCTTCCAATCGAAACAACCCTCCTTCTATGAAACACTCCGTTGTCAGCCGGCTGCTGCGCCACAACATCTCGCGCGGACAGCTTGCCGGCTATGCGCTTGCGAATCTGATCGGACTCTGCATCGTCATCTCCGCCGTCCAGCTCTATCGCGACATATCCTCGGTGTGGGATTCGGAAGATTCGTTCATCTCCCGCGACTATCTGATACTCTCGAAAGAGGTCAGCGGTCTGGGATCGGTTCTGACAGGACGCCAGGCCTCATTTTCGGAAGAAGAGATCAGCGAGCTGAAATCGCAGCCCTGGGTGCGCCGCGTCGGCGAGTTCACAGCATCCAACTTCGGCGTCGCAGCCTCGGTCGAACTCGGTGGCCGCGGCGTCAACACCGCACTGTTCCTCGAATCGATTCCCGACGAATTCTTCGACGTCACGCCGAAAGAATGGTCGTTTACGCCCGGTGAGAATTCAACCGTGCCTGTCATTATCAGCAAAGAATACCTCTCGCTCTACAACTTCGGATTCGCCGCCTCACGCGGCCTCCCGCAGATTTCCGAATCGATGATCGGGATGGTCCCCCTCCGGCTGTCGGTCAGCGGCAACGGACGTCAGATCTGGCTTCCGGCCAAAATCGTCGGATTCTCGTCGCGGCTCAACACAATCGCCGTGCCTGACGAATTCATGCGCTGGGCCAACTCAAACTTCGCCGACCGTGCACAGCCCGAAGCCTCGAGAATCATCGTCGAGACCAACACCCCGGGCGATCCCGCAATCGAGCAATACATGCGCGAACACCGCTATGAAATCGCCGGCGACAAAGTCGACAACGGCCGCGCAGCCTATTTCCTCGCCATAATAACAGCCGTGGTTGTCGCCGTAGGCATCATAATCTCGCTTCTCGCCTTCTTCATCCTGTTGCTGAGCATCTATCTGCTTCTGCAGAAAAACCGCGAGAAACTCCATCGGCTGATGATGCTCGGCTACTCTCCCCGCGCCGTCGCCGACTACTACTACCGCCTCGTCATCATGATCAACGCCGCCGTGCTCGTCGGCGACATCCTTCTGATGCTCATAGCCAAACACTTCTGGAGCTCACAGCTTGAAAACATCGGAGTGACGTCAGGCAGCCCCTGGGTAGCCGTCGGCCTCGCAGTAGTCATAATGACTGCCATCACAGCCGGCAACATCGTCGCAATCTCCCGCAACGTCCGACGCAACTTCCCGCGTCCATAAACCGGCCGCACAGCCGTGAAAAAAAATTCAGCGGCGCCATGTCCGGATCGGACGTGGCGCCGCTGTTGTTGGTATATCAGTTCAGCCTCCGGGGATTATTTGAACACGTAGGCCGTTGAAATCGATTCGTTGTTGTGAACCCGACGGATAGTGTCGGCAATCAGATGAGCGACAGAAAGGACATGAGCCTTCTTGCAGTCCTTTGTCAGAGGAATCGAGTTAGTGAAGACGATTTCGGTCATTCCGGAATTGTCGACGCGTTCCGACGCCGGATCGCTCATGATAGCATGCGAAGCGATCGCGCGGACCGACTTTGCGCCATGCTCGATCATAAGGTCGGCAGCTTTAGTGATAGTGCCGGCTGTGTCTACCATATCGTCGATCAGTATGACATTCTTGTCCTTGACATCGCCGATGACAGTCATCGATGCGACAACATTGGCTTTTGCACGCTGTTTGTGGCAGAGCACCAAAGGCACATCGAGATATTTCGCATAGGAATTCGCACGTTTCGCGCCGCCGACATCAGGAGTGGCAATCACGAGATCCTCGAGATTGAGGCTCTTGATATAAGGGATAAAGACAGTCGACGCATAGAGATGGTCGACAGGAACGTTGAAGAATCCCTGGATCTGATCGGCGTGGAGATCCATCGTGATGACACGGTTGACTCCGGCAGCCATCAGCAGGTCGGCAACGAGCTTCGCCGCGATCGAAACACGCGGTTTGTCCTTGCGGTCCTGACGGGCCCATCCGAAATAAGGAATCACTGCGATAACCGAATGAGCCGAAGCACGCTTGGCAGCATCGATCATAAGGAGCAGCTCCATCAGATTGTCTGTGGAAGGAAATGTTGACTGGACGAGATAGACTTCGCAACCGCGCACGGTCTCCTCAAACGAAACTTCAAACTCGCCGTCGGCAAAATGCTGGATGTTCATTTCGCCGAGTTCGACTCCGAGATCTTTACAGATTTCTTCGCCCATATAGCGCGACTTCGTGCCGGCGAAAATTTTGATTGGATGGACTGATGACTTCATTGTGAATAATGGAAGTTGATTGTTGGTTGGTTTTGACGGTGCAAAATTACTTATTTTTATCCAAAATTCCTTAGAAACTTGTTAAATTTAATTACAGACTCGATTGAGCTGCAAAATTAAATGCGCATCCCAGTTTTATTTAACCGAGATGCGCACTTGTAAAATTGCAGTCGCGACAGACTATCGGAACATGATTTTTTCTGAACCGCTGAATGTCTGACCGTTGACCGAAACCACATAGACTCCGGACTTAAGACCCTCCGTCGAAAGCGACGCCACGCCGTCGCAGCCGCCTGCTGCTCCGACCTTGCGTCCCTGCAAGTCAAACAGTTCTACAGCAAAAGACTTTTCACCGGCCACTGTCACCTCGCATCCTCCGGCATTCTGGCTGACAATCAGACGCTGCGAGTCATCGGCCCAGACCTGACCGATCGCGGCATACTTCTGCAGAATATATTTCAGACCGGCTGCGGCATCGATCTTTCCATATCCCCATCGGCCGCCTTTCATGCTTATGGCCGAATAGGTCGAAGAATTCTTCAGAACATCGACAACCTCCTCATATGTCAGCGTCGGACACGCCTGAAGCCACAGCCCGACAACACCGCTCACATACGGACACGCCATCGACGTTCCCTGCGAGTTTGCCCGTTTCAGCCCTGTGTTTCCCCAGTCGCGGTAGGATTTTTTCGAAGCTCGTCGCTTTCAATTCGGTTAAATTCAATAGAGTTTTCTTATAATTTATTATTAAAACAGACGTGAGACTTTGTTTTTATTTTTGTAATATATGTTGCAAAAAAATACAGATTGTGTCAATTTGCTCGCAAAACACACAAATTCCGCAACATTAAGTCACATTTTTTGTTGAAAAAACCACAAAGGAATATGTTAAAACCCGAAAATAAATGCTACGAAGTGTTGGTTTATTATAAATAATTGCTAATTTTGCAGGATGAAACTCTCTTCGTAAGAGAGGCTTTCATTTTTTCTATGCGCCCGACAAGCGCCCTTTCTAAGGTAACCGTCAGATTTTCTGATTTATATCTTTCAATCATATATGTTTAATTAAATTATTAGTATGAAAAAGCTGTTTCTATTACTCACAGCACTCGTGGCTATTGCGATCAGCGCGGCAGCGCAGAACCGCACTTTCCACGGAACTGTGCTGAGCGCAGCCGATGACGAACCGCTCATCGGCGCGACAGTGACGCCTATCGGCGGCGGCCATCCGGTAGCAACCGACGTAGACGGTCGCTTTACGATAACGGTCCCCGCTTCTGTGAAAGAAGTAAAGGTTACCTTTGTCGGCATGCAGCCCAAGACCGTCACTCTTGCTGAAGGTCTGAGAATTTTCCTTGAATATTCATCTAATGTCCTCGACCAGGTCGTCGTGACTGGCTACGGTTCCGGTAAGAAACTCGGTTCTGTCGTCGGTTCGGTTTCGGTCGTTGGCGACAAGGTGTTTGAAAACACACCCTCTGCCAACTTCGTCGACGCCCTCCAGGGACAGGTTCCCGGCCTCGCGATCAACTCTTCGTCGGGCGACCCCTCTTCTAACAGCAACTCTATCATCCTCCGCGGACGCAACGGTCTCAACACTGACTCGTCGCCTCTGTTCATCTGCGACGGCGCTCCGATCGACCAGAGCCTCTTCATGTCGATGAACCCCGCCGACATCGAAAGCGTGACAGTCCTGAAAGACGCTGCCTCGATCGCCATCTACGGTAGCCGCGGTGCAAACGGTATCATCGTCATCACTACCAAACGAGGCAAATACGGCGCTCAGACCAAAGCCACTTTCCGCGCAAGCTACGGTTGGTCTTCGATGGTAAAGGATAAAGTCGACATGATGGACTCAAAGCAGTACATGCAGTTCCGCGACTTGATCGGCCAGCCCCTCTCCGGCTCTGTCAAGAACCTCATCAACACATATAACATCAACACCGACTGGCGCAAAGAACTCTTCAGCAACTCGGCTCCGACCTACAACGTCGAAGGACAGGTGTCCGGCGGTTCTGATAACCTCAGCTACTACCTTTCGCTCAACCACTACTCACAGGAAGGTATCATCGAAAACTCTTCGCTGCGCCGCACGACAATGTCGTTCAACATCGACAGCAAGATCAACAGCTGGTTCCGCGTCGGCTTGAACGGTAACCTCAGCTTCCGTCGTTCGAAAGCCAACCTTGAAGACAAAGCTGAATCAGGCGAACTCTACCTCAACAACCCGATGGTGCTTGCTCGCATGGCGCTCCCATTCGACTCCCCCTACGGCTACACTTTCAACGACAACGGCGACATCGTCTACGGTGACAGAATCGAAAAGCTCCCCTATTCGGGCATCACCCTCCCCTGGTACACCTACACCTACGACCACTTCCGCCGCGACCGCCTCGCCGGTAGCATGCGAATCTACGAACAGATCACCCCGATCCCCGGACTCGTAATCAAAGCTCAGCAGGCTCTCGAAGGCTACGACGCAACTGCATCCGAAACTATCGACCCCCGCAAGACATTCTACACCGCAATGGGCGATAAGATCGGACAGAACAACCCCGGCTACATTAACCCCGGTAGCAACTCAGAGTCTTTCTCGCGCTACTATCAGTTCACCTACACCAACACTGCCGAATACACATTCGACTTCCTCAAAAACCACCACGCTCGCGTGCTCATCGGTCAGGAATCGATCATCCGCAAATCCAACGGCTTCGGCGTTGCAACCTCAGGAACTGTCGACAAGCGTATGAACCTGCTCAACCAGGGAACAACCGCTTCTATGGGCAACGTAAGCTACTCTAAATCTGAAATCGTCATCAACTCCTACTTCGCTAACGCGAACTACGACTATGACAACCGCTACTTCGTCGACGCTTCGTTCCGTCGCGACGGCACTTCGCAGCTCGCTCCCGGCCACCGCTGGGGCAACTTCTGGGCCTTCGGTCTGATGTGGAACCTCCGCAACGAATCGTGGCTCAACCTCAAGGAGAAAACCTGGCTCAATGACCTCCGCCTCCACTACAGCTACGGTGGTTCGGGTAACTCCAACATCGGCAACTTCGCATGGATGGGTGCTGTCGGAACATACCAATACGGCTATGGCGGCAACACTGCAACCGGAACAAGCGGAGCAAGCAACTACGACCTCTCATGGGAAACCGTATGGAGCCATGACCTCGGTGTGAACGTTCGATTCCTCGACCGCATCAGCGTGACTGCCGACTGGTACAAGAAGACCACCTCAAACATGCTCTACAACATCCCCTACGCAATCTCGACTGGTGTCGAAACCGGAGCGGCCAACGTCTGCAAAATGACCAATACCGGTATCGAAGCCGAAATCACAGGCGACATCTTCAAGTCAAAAGACTGGTACATCGGTGCACGCGTCAGCTTCAACTACAACCGCAACCGCATCGCCGAACTCTGGGACGGAACCGACATCTATCCGATCTCTGCAACAGGTCTCGTGCTGAAAGTGGGCGACGTTTCAAACCAATACCACATGGTTCGCTACGTCGGTGTTGACCCTGCCGACGGTAAGCAGATGTGGCTCGACAAGAACGACAACATCACCAAGACATTCCCCTCCGACGCACAGGTTTGCACCGGCAAATCCTCGTTCGCTCCCTGGACTGGAGGTTTCGGCGCAAGCGCTCGCTGGAAAGGACTTTCCGCTTCTGTCAACTTCGCTTGGCAGTCCGGCAAATGGATGATCAACAATGACCGCTACTTCACTTCAAACCCCACTGAATTCGGCCTCTCCTACAACCAGACCGCCGAAATGCTCAACATGTGGACAACCCCCGGTCAGATCACTGACGTCCCCGCTTACGGAGAAAAACTGACATACGCAGGCGAAGACACCCGCTGGCTCGAAGACGCTTCTTTCTGCCGTCTGAAACACCTCACTGTCGCCTACGACTTCCCGACCACTCTGGTCAACAAATGGGGACTCTCCGGTCTGCAGCTCCACTTCACCGGACGCAACCTCTGGACTATCACCAAATTCTCCGGCTACGACCCCGAACCTCTCAGCAACATGGTACAATTCCAGTTCCCGAACACTCGTCAGTTTGAGTTCGGTCTTGAAGTTTCGTTCTGATCAAACTATGTTGAACCTCTAATTTTAAGACAACACAGAAAATGAAAAAAATAATATTAGGACTGACACTCATCGCCTCCGCCGCTTTCACCTCCTGCGACATGGACACAACCCGCTACGGTACGATCGGTCAGGAGAACGCGATTGAAAGCCGTGATGACGCATTCAACTTCCTCAACGGTATCTACATCCAGATCCGTAACATGTCGGCCGGCGAAAAATACTCTTCCGGCGACTTACAGATGGACAAGTTTGTCGGCACTATCGACAACGGCAACCGCATGGGCACATTTTCCGGCGGACAGATAACCGTCAGCGACCAGGACATCACCACCTACTATCAGAGTGCCTAC
>JAIDJZ010000091.1 GCA_029051965.1 Paramuribaculum sp.
CTGTCGGGCGATTCGTCGACGGATGGTCATGAGACCATTCGCCCGGGGTCGGGAGTGAGTCCGGTTTCGGCCCATTTGTCGAAGTCTCGTCCGGATCTGACGCCGCACCAGTCGGTTGCGCGTGCGATCGCTTCGGTGGTCAGGTTGATGGTGAATTCCATCCTGTCAGCGACGATTGCGTAGGAGTGGCGTTCGGGCCGAAGGGATATGTAGCACATGGCGGGGTCGGTGCATACGGTTCCGGTCCAACCGACAGTGATCAGATTGGAGCTGTCGGGCGTCCCGCAGCTGACGAGTGCTGCGGGAAGGGGGTAGATCATTGTTCCCGGTTTCCACTGTTGTTTCATGTGTCGGTTCTGTCAGGGTTTTGGATCAGTCGATTAATGCTTCGTGGGCTTTGACGGAGTGTCCGCAGTAGTGGCAGCGGATTGTCACGTCTTCGCGGTCGATGACGGAGAATCGGGATCGCATCGGTTCGTTGTTGCTGATGCATTTCGGGTTGCTGCATTTGACAATACCGACGATCTGGTCGGGGAGGACTACGCGGCGTTTTTCGACGACTTCGTAGTCGCGGATTATGTTGATTTTGGCGTTCGGGGCAATCAGTGCGATGCGGTTGAGGACGTTTTCGGGAAACTCAATGTCGGCAACCTTTATGATGCCTTTTGTTCCGAGGCGATGAGAGGAAAGGTTGTTGCCGATCGTCACGTTGTTGGTCATCTTTTCGATCCCGAGGATTCTGACCGCTTTGAAGAGTGCTTCGCAGGGAACGCGGTCAATGACTGTGCCGGCTCTGAGTGCGGCTACGGCGAGTTCTTTTTTGTTATGTGTCATAGGGCGGCCTCTTTATAAATGTCAATGTCCAAAGCTTTGCAGATGATTGCCTGGCGAGCGAAAAGTCCGTTGCGTGCCTGTTCGAAATAGTAGGCTTTCGGGTTGTCGTCGACGTCGCGGTCTATTTCGTTGACTCTCGGGAGTGGATGGAGCACGCGTAGGTTGGGTTTTGTTTCGAGGAGCATGTCGTTGCGGAGAGTGTAGAGGTTTTTGACGCGCTCATATTCCATGATGTCAGAAAACCGTTCGCGCTGCACGCGTGTCATGTAGAGGATGTCGGTGTCGGCGAGGACGTCGGAGTCGAATTCGGAGTGCTCGGTGTAGCGGATGCCGTTTGCGTCGCAGAAGTCGCGGTATTCTTTCGGCATCCGGAGCTCTTCGCAAGCGACGAAGCGGAATGTCGGGTTGAAGTAGCGCATGGCCATCAGTAGGGAGTGGACTGTTCGTCCGTATTTTAGGTCGCCGACCATTGTTATTGTGAGGTTTTCGAGCGAACCTTGTGTCTTGTAGATCGAATAGAGGTCGAGCATTGTCTGGGAGGGGTGCTGGTTGGCCCCGTCGCCGGCGTTGATGATCGGAGTGTCGGTGACCTCGGTGGCGTAGCGAGCGGCGCCTTCGAGGAAGTGGCGCATGATGATCAGGTCTACGTAGTTGCTGACCATTTTGATTGTGTCCTTAAGGGATTCGCCCTTAGAGGAGCTGGTTGTCGAGGCGTCGGAAAAACCGATTATTCGTCCGCCGAGGCGGTTGACTGCTGTCTCGAAGCTGAGGCGTGTGCGAGTAGAGGGTTCAAAAAAAAGAGTCGCCACAACCTTGCCGTCGAGGACTTTATGGTTGGGGTGCTCTTCGAAGAACCGAGCTCGCTCGAGAAGGTCGAGAATCTCGTCGCGCGAGATGTCGTCGATTGAAACGAGGCTGTTAGTGTTCATTGCTCAAACCTGTGGGAGATGATTGGAATGATGGATTTTGTTTGCAAAGTTACTATTTTTAATCCACAATCCACTAACTTTTTCTGTCATAATTGTGTCGGGGTTGGCCGGCTGGTATGCGAAAGAATACAGGTTGCCCCCGGAAACCGGTTGGGGAGGGGCGGTTTCCGGGGGGCAGCGAGTGTGTTATGGTGTGTGGCGGGGGATCAGGGACGGATTAGGACTTTGCGGCCGTTGATGATGTAGATTCCGGGAGCGGGGTTGCCTTTAATCCTGCGTCCCATGAGGTCGAAGATGGCCGGGGTTTTCCCGAGGCCCGGATCGGCGGGGAGTCCGTCGGCAATGGAGGCCGGGGCTACGATGTCGACCGGGATGTCGATTGCCTGTCCTTCGTAGATGTCGGTCGCGTCGGGTCCAGAAAGGGATTTCCATGCGTTCTGGTAGATCACTCTGATGCGTGCTTTCCGGGGGCGGATTCCGGAGGGGACGTCGAGGGTGTGGTCGATGTTGAGCACGGTGTAGTAGTTGGCGGTGACGTTGTTGGACGGTTTCATTTCGCCATAGGTTGTTGCCAGTTCGAATTGGCCGTCGCCGTCCCAGTCGGTGTAGATGTGGGCCTGGTTGTAGCGTAGGTCCTGTTTTACGGATGTCGGGCTTCCGAGGTCGTTGGCTTCGAGGATGAGGCTGAAAGAGGAGCCGGGGGCGACCTGAAGTCCGCGTTCGGCGAGTGTGAAGACGGATGCGGGACATTGATCCCAGTTCTGGGAGATGTCGGAGACGGCTCCGGTTGTCGAGATTTTTCTGACATATGCCTGACGCTGGCTGTGGAGCGAGCCTGCTGGGGTTGAGTAGTCGGCTTCGACGTCGGGGTCGCGGTCGAGCACTTCGAATTCGATGTCATAGGCCACGCCTTCTCTGACGTCTTTTGCGTTGGGTCCCGAAAGGGAGTTCCATGCGTTCTGGTAGATGATTCGCAGGCGTCCGTGGCCGGAAGTGTTGTCGGCCGGAATTTCGGCGTCCTGACTGATGTTCATGACGACATCATAGTTTCCGGCTACGTTGTCGGCCGGCGGGGTTGCGCCGAAGGTGCCGATCCGGGTGAATTCGCCTGTTCCATATGCGTCGAGATAGATGTAGGCGGTGTTGTAGCGGAGGTCCTGCATGACAGATCCTTTCGAGCCGAGGTCGTTGGCGGAGAAGTTGAATGTGACGGTTGTTCCGGCAATGATCTGTGGAGTCTGGTCGACCAGGGTGTAGAATGCGTCGGGTCGTCCGGGGGCGGTGAAGTCGATGTCGGAGTAGGCTCCGTCGGTCGTTATGCGGCTGACGTAGGCTTTTCCGCCGGCGTGGAGTGTGCCTTCCGGAATCGTGTATTCGACAGATCCGTCGGGCGCAACCAGGTTGATGCGGAAGTCATAGACGCGTCCTTCGGTGATCGGACCTGAGGCGGCGGGCACTGCGCTGTCGAAGACCAGACGGGCGCGGTAGCTTCCAGCTGCGGTGGCTTCGGGTATGTTTATTTTCCATCTGTCGGCTGATGCGGGGGCTATCCGTTCGTCGTCGTCGAAGATGAAGTCTTTGTTGAAGTCGATCCATAGGGCGGCGTTGGCCGGGGCGCTGAAGCTGGTGCCGAGGGTCGCTCCGTTACCGGTGTAGGGCATTTCGACTGCCTGATCGGAAATCAGGGTGTAGAGGGATTCGGGGGCAGTGTCGGCGAAATAGTCGAGGTCGGTGTAGTCGCCTTCTGTGAAGATGGCTGTCGCGTAGGCGTCGGAGGCAGTTCCTTCGGGAACGGTTTAGCCTGCTCCGGCAGAGAACAGGGGTGAGAACCGAAGTTTG
>JAIDJZ010000092.1:0-1911 GCA_029051965.1 Paramuribaculum sp.
CAGCTTAATATGTTTATTAGTGTCAGTGCTATAGCGTTCTCAATGAGTCATCAGGCTTTGCCACCGGTATCGATTTCAAGCTGTTCGGTCAGTTTGTGGCGGGCAGCGATTCGTGGCTCAGTTTCTCTCTGATGAAGACTCAGGAGACACTGCGGGGCGTAAAAGTGCCGAGGCCAAACGACCGACGCTATAACCTCGCGCTTTATTTTACCGATTATTTTCCGAAATTTCCCAAGCTTAAGTTCAGTCTGAGGGGTATTTTCTCCGACGGACTGCCTGCGATCGCGTCACATTCGTCGCGTGACAAGGGTTATTTCCGGACACCGGCCTACAAGCGTGTCGACATTGGTCTGATGTATGGTCTTCTGACACCAGTCAGAGAGGGTGAGCCGCAGCGAGAGGGTTTCGCACGCTATTTCAAAAGCATCTGGCTCGGAGTCGATGTGTTCAATCTTCTTGATGTCTCGAATGTCAGCAGCTACTATTGGGTTACGGATGTCAACAATATCCAGTATGCGGTTCCGAATTATCTCACGCGCCGACAGCTTAACGTTAGGCTTACAATTGATTTCTGATTCGTTTGCACTCTCGGTCGTTTTTTGTAATTTTGCAGTTCGATGAAACGAACCAACACACTTGCCATCATATTAGCGTTTGTGACAACCCTGTTGCCGCTTAGCGCCAATGCCAAGGGGCGCGTCGTCGCGCCCTCATATGCGTGGGACATACTGCCACCTCTGGGTCTTCACGAGCCGACTACGATCGATACGCTATTTCAGGGCTACGGTCAGCGGTCAGTTCCTGTCGACGAGTATCTTGCTTATGCTACAACGGGAAATCTCGGAGGCGCTGGGATTAACATGGATTATCTTTCCCAGCAGCCGGCCTCTGCGTTCTTTTTCAGAGATGCTGTTGCCAACTGGCGTCCGGTCGAGGGGGATCATACGTTCTACAACACGCGCATTCCGATGACGCTGATGAGCTATAATACGGGCGGCGGCCGCGAAAACAAGCAGGACCGTCTGCAGGCGGTGTTCTCGGGGAATGTCAACAGCCGACTGCAGATCGGCGCAAATCTTGACTATCTCTACTCAAAGGGCGCATATAACTATCAGGCTGTAAAGAATCTCACATGGGGATTTTCCGGTTCGTATGTCGGAGACCGCTACGAACTTCAGACTTTTTTCAACCATAACAATGGTCTGAGTCAGCAAAACGGCGGTATAACCGACGAGCGTTATATCACGAATCCGGCGGTGCTGCAGGGCGGTCAGGTGTCGATCAACGCCAAGACTATTCCGACGCGTCTGTCGGCAGCCCGCACACGTCTGAAGGGCCAGGAGTTTTACATGAACCACCGCTATAAAGTCGGATTCTGGCGAGTCACACCTCCGAACGATTCGATTCCCGGGGACACCGTCGAGCATAAGACCTATGTTCCGGTGACGAGCTTCATATGGACTATGGACTATCGCGACGGAAAGCATATTTTTTATAACGGATCGCCTTCGGAGGCCTCGGATTTCTGGGAGAACCAGTATCTGACGACAGGGGCGAGCGAAAGTCCTACGAGTTACTGGTCACTGAGCAATACGGTCGGCATCTCGCTGCTCGAGGGGTTCAACAAGTATGCCAAAGCCGGGCTTTCTGCTTATCTGACACATGAGATCCGCCGTTATACACAGTGCCCCGATACGATTCCCATTGCAGGAGCAGACCGGCCGGAACTGCTGACGCCCTATCCGTATGACACGCGAGTGGAGTCGCGAGGGTCGCAGAATCTTCTCTGGGTCGGGGCGCAGCTGACCAAACAGCAGGGTTCGCTGCTCCGTTATGAGGCAACGGCCAAGATCGGGCTTGTCGGTGCTGCTGCGGGCGAGGTTTATGCCGACGGACGTATCCAAACGCGTT
>JAIDJZ010000092.1:1921-3603 GCA_029051965.1 Paramuribaculum sp.
CGTTTCAAACTGTTGGGTGACAGTGTGTCGATTACGGCTTTTGGCCGTTTTTCGAATGAATCGGCGCCATATCTGATGAACAATTATGTGTCCAACTATTTTATCTGGAAAAATGATTTTTCCAAGACGCGCAGACTGCGGTTCGGAGGAGAACTGACCGTTCCGCACACGGGGACAAGAATCAGCGTCGGAGTCGAGAATGTCCAGAATCTGATATATTTCAACGAGCAGTCGCTCCCGACTCAACACGGCGGAAGCATTCAGGTTCTTTCGGCGACGCTGAATCAGAATCTGCATTTCCGAGCGCTCCACTGGGATAACCGCCTGCGTTATCAGACGTCGTCGGAAAAGTCGGTTCTTGCACTGCCTACGCTGTCGCTCTACAGCAATCTTTATCTGCAGTTTGTCATTGCGCGTGTGCTCCACGTGCAGTTCGGAATTGACTGCGATTACTATACGAAGTATTATGCTCCGACATTCCAGCCTGCCACTATGGGGTTTGTCAATCAGCGCACGTCGAAGGTAGGTGGATATCCGTTTATGAATCTCTATGCCAACATGAAGCTGAAGAAGGCTCGCTTTTATGTGATGATGAGTCATATAAACCAGGGTATGACCGGCAAGAACTATTTTTCGATGCCACTCTATCCGATGAATCCGCGTCTGTTTCAGATGGGAGTGTCTGTTGATTTCGCAAACTGATGGGACGCGACCGGAATTCGTTGAGGCCCCGGCAGGGACAGGCGGTTGTCTATGCGGCACTGCTTTTCGTGGTGGTCGGACTGATGTTTTCGCTCAGATATTGCAGCACTCCGCCTCCCGGGGCAGAGAAGAGTGTCGTAAAGTCGGGTGGTGATACGATAGATGTCGCCATTACGTATTCTCCGATGACGATGTACCGCTATGCAGACACGCTCGGCGGTTTTTCCTATGATCTGCTGCGGGAACTTGGCGACAGTGCCGGTCTCGCTCTCAAGTTTCATCCGGTCACTTCGACAACGAAAGCTCTCGAAGGTCTTCGTGGCGGTCTGTATGATGTTGTCGTGTCGGGCATGGCCCGTATAACGGATCTTGATTCTTCGTTTGTGTTCACTTCGGATATATATCTGGACAAGCAGGTGCTCGTTCAGAGAAGGGACAGCCTCGGAGATGTGCGTTTCAGCAGTCAGCTTGATCTCGCGGGCGCAGAAGTGCTGGTCGAGGGGAGTTCGCCTGCCTATTGGCGTCTGCGTCATCTGTCGGAGGAGATCGGAGACAGTATTACGATCCATAGCGATTTCGACTACACGTCCGAGCAGCTGTTTATAAAGGTTGCTGTCGGAGAGGCCGAGTGTGCAGTGGTCAATGAAAGTGTTGCGCGAGCAATGGTCCCGGATTATCCTGATGTGGATATTTCGACCGACATTTCGTTTACTCAGTTTCAATCGTGGATCTGCCGGCGCGGCGATTCGGAATTGCTTAATCGCCTTAATTCGCTGATCGATACGTTTAAGGTTTCGTCGCGGTATGAGGTGATTTTGGAGAGATATGGGGTTTGGAGCGGTTCGTGATAATCGCTCATTTGCGTTTTTGGGCGGTCCGTGATAATCGCTCATTTGCGTCTTTGGGCGGTCCGTGATAACGGCTCATCTGGGTCGTCGCGAGCCGGATTCGGGATCGGTCACGGACGCCAGTCCGCTCCC
>JAIDJZ010000093.1 GCA_029051965.1 Paramuribaculum sp.
GAATAAATGGGAGACTAACGGTCGATTACCGCGCCGGCGTCGACAATCTATATGGAGTTAAGATTCAGGCGCGCGCAGAGATAATCTGCAAGCTTATGCTTCTCGGCAGCTCCCATAGGGGAAGAAAAGGAGACAAGCGCCACGTTTATAGTGTCTGGTTCGCCCGGGCGCACGACCGGAGCGAAAACCGAACGGTTCACTGCTATATCGGCGATCTTCGGGAAAAGCACCTTGAGTTCCGGAGCGATCACGCTGCCGCTTTCGCTCAGTTCGCTGCGGCTCCGCAGTGCCTGCCGGAGCGAATCGAGCTGTTGCTGCTGCCCGACGATTGTCGACTGCGCCATCTGGTAGACATCGCGCATCCCTTCGGATGCTACTGTGTTGTTGTGGATGATGTTCGATCCCTGGAGAATGATCAGCCGGGCCCCGTTCAGGCCGTAGTCCGGCAGCTTGGCCGAGAGTGCCAGACGCAGGGAATCGGTCGGCAGCGGTGTCCCGATAAGGGTTATCGTGATCGTTCGCTCGCCGTCGGAGGTCGAGGTCTTTTCGGAAAGAACCTGAGTCGAGGGGAAGACACACTCGGACGCGACGAATTTCGATGCCTGCATTGCAAACTTTGTCTGGCTGAGCATCCTCCATGTGAGCCATATGCTCGGGAGCATCGTCAGGATAGCAAGCGTGTAGACAACGCGTCTGACACGGCGGGCGCGCAGAGTGTCGACAGCCTCGTTCGTCTTGTATTTCAGAAGCTTCACCCCGATAAAAGTGGCGAAAGCGATATAAATCGAATTGATCAGGAAGAGATAGGCCGCTCCGAAGAAATAGTTGAGCTGCCAGGTTGCCAGTCCGTAGCCGGCCGTACAGAGCGGAGGCATCAGCGCCGTTGCGATTGCTACGCCGGGAATCACATTGCCTTTCGAAGTGCTTCCGATAGCGAGAATGCCGGCCATTCCTCCGACGAAACCGATCAGAACATCGTAGATCGTAGGCGACGTGCGTGCAAGAAGCTCGCTGTGGCCTTCGCTGACGGGTGAGATGAGAAAGTAGACCGTCGAGGCGACAATCGAGAATCCGGCCGCCATGACAAGATTTCTCAGGGCCTGTTTGATCAGAGAGAAATCGCAGACACCCACCCCCAGACCGACCCCGATGATCGGACCCATCAGCGGGGAGATGAGCATCGCTCCGATAATGACAGCCGTGGAATTGGTGTTAAGTCCCAGTGATGCGATCAGAATAGCCAGAACAAGGATGACTATGTTCGTGCCGCGAAACGACACTCCATCGCGGATCGCCTGTTCGCCCTCGGACTGAGGAAGAAGCTGGGCACTCAGATTGAAATAATCTGAGAAATAATTGAAAAAACGGCCTGCCGGATTCGGTTTCATGGGTGAGGGTTTGGTTTATGGTTGGACGGGATTGGACGCAGCAGCGTGCCGGGGCTGTCCGCCCGGCTCAGCTGTGTGGCTTTTTGCGGCGCCGGACCGGAATCAGCGATCCGGGGCTGACATGTTCAATCCGCATGACAAGTGCAAGATAGAACACTAACCACAGCGTTCCAACACCCATGTTGATCCAAATGTTCGCCGTTTTCGAAATCTCGAGAACCCCATAGATTGCCAGAGCGGTGAAGAAATAAAGCGCAAGACGTCGGACGCGGTAGTTGACCGGAAAATACTTTTGTCCCAGGAAATAGGAAAGGACCATCATTGTTCCGTAGCAGCAGAACGAAGCCCATGCGCAGCCGTAGAACCCGATGCGCGGAACGAGCAGGATGTTCAGACCGACAACCACAGCCAGGCCGATAAGCGTCAGCCACATTCCCCACTGCGTACGGTCTGTCAGCTTATACCACAGCGACAGGTTGAAGCAGATCCCGAAAAACAGCTCTCCGAGCATGATGATCGGGACAACCCCGACTCCCTCGCGATAGCGGGCACCGATGAAAAGCTGAATGATCGGCATATAGACGATCACAGCCAGAAAGACAAACATTGCGAACGCGACGAACCATTTCATGACCGTCGAATAGATCTCCTTCTTGTCCTCTCCCTTCGATCGTTCGCGGTCGAAGATAAACGGCTCGTAGGCAAAACGGAAAGCCTGAAGGAACAGAACCATAACCACCGCAAGCTTGAAGCAGGCTCCGTAGATTCCGGTCAGTGCCATCCGCTGGCCCGGATCGGAAATAAGGTGTGGAAGAAGGATCTTGTCGAGATTCTGGTTCATGATACCGGCGAATCCTAAGACCAGCAGCGGCCATGAATAGCGCATCATCTCTCTCCAGAGGCTGGCGGAAAACCGCCATTTGAACCCCCAGATGTCTGGTAGAAGCAACAGCGTCATGGCAACCGAGCTCATCAGATTCGCAAGGAAGATATAGCCGACACTGAATTCCGGATCGTAGAACCAATCGACTGTCGACGGAGCTGTAGTCATCAGCCACGGGCACATAAGGATGAAGAAGAGATTCAGCCCGATATTGACCGCGATTCCGACCAGTTTGACGATCGCGAAACGGATCGGGCGGTGGCGGTAACGCAGATACGAGAACGGTATCGTGGAAAATGCGTCGACGCTGACGCAGATACCCATCAGAACGACATACGAAGGATGCCCCTCACATTCCATCCAGCCCGTGATCGGCGAAAGAAATGCGATTATCAGAGCGATAAACGCAGCCGAAGTGACCGACAGCGATGTTAGAGCCGTCGAATAGACGATATTCGAACCCGAGAAACGCTCATCGTTGGCAAAGCGGAAGAAACCGGTCTCCATACCGTAGGTAAGGAGAACCATTGCGAGTGCCACGACCGAATAGACATAGGTGACCACACCGTATTCCGACGTGGAAAAAACATTTGTATAGAGCGGAACAAGCATCCAGTTCAGGAATCGCCCGACGATCGAGCTGATTCCGTAGACGGCTGTGTCCTTGGCCAGTGATTTGACTGTTCCCATTTGAAATAGCTATCTTGACTCGGGGGATAGGCTCAGAGCTGGCCGTCAAACAGCGATCCTGCCGATGCCTGATGCGTGAAGCCTAAGTGCTGCCACGCCAGTTCGGTCACCTCGCGGCCGCGCGGCGTGCGCTTGATGAAGCCTTCCTTGATAAGGTAAGGCTCGTAGACCTCTTCGATCGTGCCGGCATCCTCGCCAAGAGCGGTGGCGATAGTGCCCAGACCGACCGGTCCCCCCTTGAATTTAGTAATGATTGTGGTCAGTATCTTGTTGTCGATCTCGTCCAGTCCGAACCGGTCGATGTTGAGCGCCTCAAGACTGTAGCGTGCGATTTCCGGTTCGATGACGCCCGTACCTCTGACCTGGGCGAAATCGCGCACGCGCCGAAGCAGCGAATTGGCTATTCGGGGCGTTCCGCGGCTGCGTAGAGCGATCTCACGGGCGGCCGTTGGCGTGCATTCGACCCGAAGCAGACGTGCCGACCGCTGGATGATGCGTTCGAGAACCTCATGATCGTAATATTCCAGATGACAGTTGATTCCGAAACGGGCGCGGAGCGGCGACGTCAGAAGCCCGCTCCGTGTCGTAGCCCCGACAAGAGTGAACGGCGACAGCGACAGCTGGACCGAACGCGCCCCGGGGCCCTTGTCGATCATGATGTCGATCCGGAAATCCTCCATCGCAGAATAGAGATATTCCTCGACAACCGGACTCAGACGGTGGATCTCGTCAATGAACAGAACGTCGTTTTCTTCCAGCGACGTAAGAATGCCCGCCAGATCGCCCGGCTTGTCAAGAACCGGCCCGGAGGTGACCTTGAAGCCTACGCCGAGTTCATTGGCGATAATGGCCGAAAGAGTTGTCTTTCCGAGGCCCGGAGGGCCGTGGAGCAACAGATGGTCGAGGGCCTCGCCGCGGAGCTTTGCCGCCTCGACGAACACCTTGAGGTTGTCGACAATCTTCTCCTGACCCGAAAAGGAGTCGAAGCGGGAAGGGCGCAGCGCCTTCTCGATATCCTTTTCGCCGTGGCCGAGCGATGAACTCTCGCGGGCCGAGCGGATGTCGAAACTGTCTTCGGTCATCACTCGGGATCAGTCCTGTTTCTTTGCGTAGAGCACCGGGTTGGTGTCAGCGTCGTTATACATTTTCATCTGGCGGTAGACCTTCATGAATTTGCGGCCACCCTCGATGTCTGAAAGCAGTTCGGCGATTGCTGTGCAGAGGTCAGCGCGCTGCTCGAGAAGAACGTTGAGCTTAGCCTGGCATCTGCCGATATGTTCCGCTGAGGCATCGGTGCGTTCGACCTCGCGTTCCATATGATAGATCTTGAGTGCGAGGATCGACAGACGGTCAAGAGCCCATGCGGGACTCTCGGTGTTTATCGACGCGTCTTCGGCCGGCTTGACATTCTTGTAGAGGTCAAGGAAATATGAATCGAGCTGCTCGACCATATCAGTGCGAACCTGATTCGAGCGGTCTATGCGACGTTTCAGAGCCAGAGCCGCAACGGGATCAATCTCGGGATCGCGGATTATATCTTCGAGATGCCACTGGATGGCATCCACCATGTTTTTGTCATAGAGGACTGCCTCGATCGATCCCTTTTCATAGGGATTCGGATATTCTGCATCAACGTTGTCCTTGATATGATAGTCATTCGTCGCCTGATTGAAAATGGCGAAACTCTTTTCTGAGAATGTCATGGCGGTCTGGTTTTTTAGGTTAATGGTTTTAAACAGGTTCTTAATAATCGGAGTCGTCGGCCGGGTAGCGGTCATTGCCGAGGCGGTCGAGATAGACTTTGCGAAGTTCGCTCCAGCGGTAATATGGGCCGTTGACCGGAGTCGCCGGAAGTGTTACTTCCTTCTCGTTCAGAAGCACTTTGACAAGCACATCATCGGCCGTGTAGTTCTTGCCGCCTTTAGGACGGTAGAAAATCATCTGCACGTTAGCCGCCATCGGGGTGATGTCATAGAGATTCCAGAACGATTCGACCTCTGAGAAGTCATTGATTTTCCGCCCATAGCCGTTCAGATCCATCAGGGTTGTCAGCGGCACGACAACGACATCATGGCCGAATCGCATATTGGCCGACGGAGAGCGCCGCATTATCGACGTGTCGGCACTCTCGATGATGTTACGCAGAAGGTAGCGCGCACGCATCGGACCGGATCCTTCCGTCAGATCGGAGTTGCCGTAGCGGAGAAACCAGTCGATGTCGCCGCGGGCGGCATAGTTCACCAGATTCTGTTCGGAAATGAGATCCCAGATCGGAGTCGGCTCGTCGAGACTCTGCGAATTTGTCGAAATGCGCAGAAGGGCGCCAGCAAGATCCCCGCACTTAATGCTGTCCGAGGCAAACTTTTCGTCCGAAATGATCTCACTGATGAATGAGAGATCTTTCGGGAAGCGTTTTTTTGCTTTTTTGACAGCCTCTTTTGCGGCCGGACTGTTGTTGAGTCGGTCTGCGACCGTGTCGCTGTAGTTGAGATAATACATCGTCGAGGCCGATGCATCCGAACTGATGTCCAGTTTCGGATTGTAGGCGGCAAGTTCGCGAAGCTCGTTGTCCATCGACAGAATGCAGCGGATCACTTCGGTCGAGCGCGCGTCGACGCGGGCGTCGCCCTTGAAGATTTCCGGAAAATTCTTTGTCATCCGGCGCGCGATTCCGCGATGCTGTTCGGCTCCGAGGCGTGTCAGCTCGCCGCTGCGCTTGCGCGACTGTTTTTCCGTTTTGCGAAGCTGTTCGAGCAGACGTCGACCACGTTCGGTCAGCTTGTTGTTGCGTTCGGCCGGACGGAGAAGGTCGATCGGCTGACGGTAGACCCATTCGCCGATGTGCCAGCGGCTTCCGTGACGACCGTAATGCTCCATGTGGAATGGCTCATAGCCTTTCGGGCTGGACGTAAGAGACGGCACTGGTTGCTCCGGATGCGGATATGCGAAATAATAGTTGGCAAACTTGAGGTTTTCCTGAGTCGGTTCGACAGCGTTGGCATTGAACCCGGCGAAAGCTATGAACATAGCGGTCGCCGCATTGCTGATGAGTCGGATCGGATTCATATCGTTCCTGTTGGTTTTGTAAGATGGTGTCTTACCGCTCATTGATGAGCGGTAGACACCCGAATGATTGTTCTGACAAACAGATTGCCTGGTTTATCTTGTGCCGGGGCGGGGAGCTTCGTTCCCGTCCTTCGGCTGGTAGCGCGACAGATCGTCGATGAGTTTGCCCAGATCTGCCTTGCCGCTCTCTGTAAGGGTGCGGAGCTTGTCGATATTACGTTTTTCCTGAAGCGAACCCTTTGCGAACCAAAGGTAGCCGATCACCTTCTCTGCCTTTGCGTTTTTGGCCGTTCCCGACGTTGCGAAGTAGGGGTTGGACGCTACGGCGTCAATGTCGCCTTTCTGCATTGCTGTGATCAGAGCGCGATACTTCTCGCTCTTAAGATCCGAAAGCTTCCAGACATTGTTTGTGTTGAGATATTCGATGTCAGCTTTTTCATCGTCGTTCGATGCAGCCGGAACGGCTGCCGCCTGTGCGGGCTGCGCTGTTGTGGCTGCAGGAGTGGTGTTGGCGGTTGTCTGGCCGGCGGCTTCGGAATAGTTCACCTCTTCGATCGATTCTCCCTCAGGCTGTACGGCCGGAGAGGTCTCCGGTTGCGACGATCCCGAAAACCATAGCAGGAGATACCACAGAACCAGACCGGCGGCAATGACGCCCAGACCGATCATGATGAGGCGGATGTCCATCTTCGATTCGCGCTTTGTCTTTTCTTCCTGATCGGCTGGAGCGATCTCCTTTTCGGGAAGTGCGACAGGTGTATCCTTGTGTGCGGCAGCATTTCCGTCGGCGACATTCTCGAATTTCGGAGCGACACGTTTGTGCTGTTTCTCTTCCCAGATCGCCGATGGAGCCTTCCCGATAGCCGGTGCTACGGGGCCGTTCTGAGTGCGTCGGGCGTTGGATGCCGCACGGTCGTTGACCGTCGTCGGTGGATTGACGGCGGCTGTGTCGTTGAGTGTGACAGTCCCTACGGTTTCTGCCGGCTTATCCTCAAATTTGAGCGAAGGCTGGGTCGGGGTGGCGACGCTGACAGGATGCGACATCTGGCGCACATCGATGTTGTAGGTCTCCGGTGTGCTGCCCATCATCCGGTGTGCGCGGAATCCGTGGAATGAGCCTGCGCGAAGGCGGTTATATTCCGGTGTGCTCTTTTCGATAGTGATTGAATTTTCGATTATGCGTCCCGATCCGAAATCTATGCGAAGGCAGATCTCCTTGGCTTCCGGCTCGAGAACGACATCAAGCGGACAGGCCTCGCTCAGCTCCTCCGGTGTGAATTCGCGTGAATAAGAGCCGAAGTTGGTCGACGAGACTGCGATCGTCACTTTTCCGTCGTGGAAATCCGTGCTCGAGACCTCAAACGAGTTTTCGCCGCGCGTAGCCGTACGTCCGTTGATGAGGATCGTAAACGTGTCGATCCGCGCGCCGGTTGCCGACATGACGGTGTAAGGCACCGTGCGGCTGAAGATGATTCCGGCATGGAGGGCGGAATTGACAACGAGCGCCGGTCCGTTGATACGCACATAACGGTTTGTCGTGCCGACCTCGAACTCGACCGATTGCGAGTCGAAACCGTTCATCGAGTAAGTGACGGTCAGATGGTCCGAAAGCTCAACGCAGTTCGACGATGCTGCGACATCCTTCGGGCAGACAACCATCAGAGCCTTGTTGAGGGGCGACGTAAGCAGGGGTATGCTCGACTCCGGCTGCATCGAAACGGTTGCCGGGACAACGATCACACCCTGATACTGTGCATAATCTTTCTGGCGGGGGAACGCGAAGATGTTGGCCAGTTCAGTCGGGGAGATATAAGTGCGCCAGCAGAGTCCGGTTGCCGCTGCCGGAAAGTCGACCTCTGCATCGGATCTGAGCGGCTCTTCGGGGAAACCCGAATCCGAAAGGGCGTGCATCAGCGACTCGTGGGTCAGGCGGCTGCCGTCTGTGAGCGTACGGCGGATCGTCCCGAGAAGGTTGACGATCGGACGCCCCGGAAGAAGCACGTCCGGATCCAGTCTGACGGTGATCGCCATGAGGGTCGAGGTCCCCTCGTCGTTGAGCTTGAAATATGTGAACGCACGGCGGCCGCTGATCTGCCACATCACATAACCGTCCGATAGATTGACGAAGTGACGGGCCAGGTCGCTGAGCGATGGAAGTGCGATTGTCGGAGCGGAGTTGAAGCTGTAGTTGACGGGTTGCGCTCCGTCGGTCATCACACTGATGGCTATATCGAGATATGGATACTTTGCACTCATTTTTTTTCAGTCGTGGAAATATGAAAACTGGGGGCAGCCGGAATCGGCCGCTCTTAACTTTGCAAAAATAAGAAAAAACTTTTAAATTTTTCCGACAACTCCGGCAATAAGATATATTATAAAATGTTAATCCCGAACCCTTCTCGGAATCTGGTTAAATTTAACTCATTACCCGCCGGTAAAAAACAGAGGCGACACGCTGATCTGCGCGTCGCCTCCGGTATTTAGCGGGATCTCTCCCTGACTCTTAGAAACTGTTTAAATTTAGTTGTGGGATTAATTGAGAGGATTTTATGAGGTGTTTTTACGAGTGGAAGAGGGAGCATAGCGGGCTATGTGACCGATGAGACTCGGTGAAAACAACCATAAAAGACCTCAATAAACCCACAAGAATGATTTTTAGCATTTTTTTCGTAGTAAATTTAAACAGTTTCTTAGCGGGTCCAGGAGATGTTCCAGATCGAAACTCGGTCCTTATTGCCTGTTGAAGTCTGCGAATAGGCGTCGTTGACGATTTCCATGACGAAATCTCCGCTGACGTTCACGTCCCAGCTGAAATCCATTGCTGTCAGTTTAGTGATCGAGTCAAGTGTCACACTCTTGGTTGCGACAACCGAGCCGTTCTGCTTGATATTGATCGTAAACTGGCATTTTGTCTCGGCAAATGCGAATCCATATTTGAAAGTCAGCGTCTTGATGCCGCCCGAAATAACCGGCGACACGAGCGATCCGCACGCGCCTACCTTGCCGTTCAGACACGCTGCGCGGGTATCGGCGCTGCCGATGAACCCGAACGCCGGATTGGCGTCGGAGCCAGTTGTGCCGCACTGGACAGCGCAGTTCGTCAGCGTCCAGCCATCAGTTGTGGTCACGCTGCCGGTATATGACGTACGCGTTGCCAGCGTGTTCAAGTCGGCGGAAGTGACGTCAATGCCGGCTCCCGACGGAGGGGTCGGAGTCTCGGTATCGCCGCCGCCCGATGTGCCTTCAAGCTCATAGCTGTCGGTGTCGCGGATACCAGGAATTGCAAAATACTTGTTGATGCGTCCATGCAGAAGCACGATCTTTCCGAGATTGTCCGGATTGTCGACCAGATTTAGGCCGGCGCGGACATTGTTGGCTGTCGGCAGGTTAACCACCACACACTGGGTATAATCCTTGACATCGGCCGATGTCGCGATAAGAATGTTCGTAGCGATGGTTGCCGGAGTAGAGAACACACTGTTTGTGGCATCGGCATAGCTCTGAATTGAGCTGTTGACCCAGCCCACGATATAGCCCTTGACCCACTGGTCTGAAACATTGACATTGGTTCCCATTGCAATGACCTGCGACGGATTGTAGGGCGATGCCTGTGTTCCCGAGCCTTCGCCGATCCCAGTCGAGGGAGTCGGGGGTGTGGGAACATCCGGAGTTTCGCTGCCGCTGCCGTCGAGTTTGTATTTGGTCAGGTCGCGCACGCCCGGAATTGCAAAATATTTGCGGATTGTTCCGTAGACCGAAACAACCTTGCCCAGATTCGAAGGATTGTCAACGAGGTTTACGGCCGTACGGATTCCATCAGTGTTGGGCAGGTTGACCACGACACACTTCGAATAATCCTTAACGTCAGCCGACGACGCTATAAGTACATTCGTGGCCACTGTGGCCGGAGTTGTGAAACGGCAGTTGTTTTCGTCGGCATATGTCTGGCTCGAGTTATCAACCCAGCCGACAATGTAGCCTGTCACCCAAACGTTCGGAACATTGGCGTCTGTGCCCATGCCGATCACCTGCGTCGGATTGTAGGGCGTAGCCTCCGAACCGTCGCCTGTCGGCAGTGTGCCGCCCGGAAGCGGAGTGTCGCCGCCCGGAACTTCTACGCCCTCGATGCGGAACGTGTTGGCCGCGCCATCGTTGCCCGTAAACGCATTCATGCCGAGGTCCGTTCCCGGTGTGGCAAGAACCCAGATCTGACGCAGATAGTTTTCTGGAACATCGCGCAGGTTGCCGTATTCGCGCAGCGCCGAATTCTGTGGCAGACGGATCAGCATCGCGTCGTCGAGCGAACGGCTCTCTGCCGTCTGGCCGATGATGAGAGTGTTGTTCAGCTCTGCGTCAGCGCCCCAGATGATGTCATCGGCCGATTCAACAGTGGTCACACCTGCGCGGAGCGAACCGACGATAAAGCCCGTATACCAGCCGCTGACTGCCTTGTCGGCGGAGATCATGTCAATAGCTTCTGCAACGTCATACGGATTTGTCTCCGTTCCCTTCGGAAGTGTCGGATTGCCGAAGTTGAGAAGGTCGTCGGTCGAACGCAGAAGAAGCTGCCACACAGTGTTCGAGCCCGACTTGTAGGTCGACAGGATGCCGACTACATCTCCGTGGCCCTCCGGAAGCTTCGTGCTCCAGAAGTTGGCGTATCCGCTTGTGCGGACAATGATCGAGTTGCCGTTGTCATCCTTGAGCGTACGGTTCGTGTTCTCCTTGTGTGCCGTGCAGAACGAGGCCTCTCCGCCCTCTTCAAAATAGACATTGTTGAATCTCACGAGCTGGCTCTGATACTGCTGGAGATTCTCAACCCCGTTGCCCAGATCGCCCAGACCCACGGTCAGTGTGTCGATCTTCTCTGGCTGAGGAAGCCCGTTGAGCTGGGCATGCTCGCGGAAAAACTCATAAGGCATGAACGTCGCCTGCCAGCCGTAGCTCGCCGAATAGTCGGGAAATCCAAGCTGTTGCAGGGTGGAGTATTTGCCGATATACATATCAGTCAGGTCAATGACAATCTCCTGGCCGATACGGTAGTTGACATAGAGTGAGTTGGCGTTGATCGACATTGCCAGCGCCCCCGTATTGTCCTGGATCACGAGGCTTTTGTAGATATTGCCCGATGCGTCGGAGCTGATCACACGTCCCGAGATGATGACATGTTCGCCCGATTCGTTAAGACGGATCGTGTCGATGTAATTGTCTGCGCTGTTCCAATACTTCGACTTCACCTCCGCAATGGTGGTGTTGGCACGGAGCGTTGCTACCGGCACATTCAGCCCCGGCTCGTCGAAATCGTCGTTACAGGCCTGAAATCCCAGTGCGGCAGACAACAACGTCAGCAACACGGCTGCTTTTGCTTTTAATCTTTTCATTTTTATATTTTGGGAAAATGATTTACTTATTGGGAATCAGTTCGTTAATTCGCTTTGCGATAGATGGTCGGCGCCGTATATTCCGGATATGCCACTATATCGCTCGGTGCGATGTTCGTGTACGTTCCCGAACGGACCAGATGGCAGTTGGTCAGTGCGTTGACAATCGTTGCCGTTCCGTCGGCCGCGAAATCGATTGTCCAGACCGCTCCCTGGCCAGGATTGGTCGTGAACAGCTGGAACGTCGACAGATGGCTTTCATCCATCGCCAGATAGCGGCCATATGCGTCGACAAACGTATAGCCTCCGTCAACAGCTGTGATCGTGACCCCATTGGTAAGAGCCGTGGTAAACGAATTGTTGCTGATCGTTACGGCGCTCATGCCCAGACGTCCGTAGCTGAGATTTTCAGCTATCGCTGTGCCGACCTGCGAGTCCACAACGAAAACATACTGGTCGCCCGACACAATCGAGTTCGTCAGTGTGAATGTGCCGCTGTCTGTCGGGGTCGAGGGAGTCTCATCGACTTTCTTGCCTGCGGTGACATTGTCAATTCGGTATGTCGTAAAGTTTGTGCCGGCTGCGCCTTTGTAACGGAATCCGATATACACGATTCCTGAGAATCCTTCGAGCGAGATATTGCCCGACTTGCTCCAGTCTGTCCATGAACCCGTCGGCTGCGGAATATTGGCATTGACTGCCGTCAGTGTGGCTGTTGCCGGATCGTCCGATGAAAGAACAAACACCTCCAGACGTCCTTCGCCAGTGTAGCCGACCATTGTCTCAAACGCGAACGTCTTCTCGGTCATCTTGTCAACATCCAGACCCGGAGTGATCAGCCACGAAATGATTCCGTCAACGCCCGCGGTCTTGTTATATCCCGTGCACGCCGCGAAAGTGTTGCCGCTGTAGGTCTGGGTGAACCAGGTGGCGTTGCCCGACTCATTGACCGTCTTCCAGTTGCCGAGATCGTTGATCGAAGTGCATCCCTCGAAGGTCTCGTCGAGTGTGCTGACAACCGACTCGCCGCCGCCGGGAGCATAGCTCTCGCCACCGAAGTCAATGCAGCCGTCAGGGCCGATGAACACAAGCTGCCACGAAGTGCGGTACCACTGCAGAATAGCGATAACGTCGCCGTGACCGCCGGGAAGCGTCTGGTCGCAGAAATCCGAATAGCCGCTGTTGCGGACAAGCAGACGGTTGCCGTCCTTGTCGATCAGATAGCGGTCCGAGCCCGACGTACCTGCGTCGGCCCAGCGTTCCTTGCCTCCGCCGATGAACGAGACATCATTGATTCTGACGCGCTGGCTCTGATAGAGCATCACATCCTGTGTGTTTGTCTGCATCGCGTTGATTTCCGAAATCGTCAGCTCGTGATCCTTGATCAGCGACGGCGCCGGCAGTCCGTTGAGCTGCGTATGGGCAAGAAATTCCGCTTCCGTCATTTTCGAGGTTGTCGGTGCGTTGTTGTAGGTTCCCGCCGTACCGATCTGGAAAAGACCTGCATATTTGCCGGCATAGAGATCCGTCACGTCGATAAAGACTTCCTCGCCGATCTTGTACCGTTCATAAAGACTTTTCGTCGCCGTCGAGATTGTGATCGCGCCCGTCTCATCCTGGATCTGGATCGACTGATAGATATTGCCTGTCTGGTCGTTGCCGATCACACGGCCACCGAGAATGACATGCTCGCCCGATTCGGTAAGACCCACCTGTGTGCAGTAGTTCTCCTGATCCGACCAATACTGTGACTTGAAGTCGGCGATTGTGGTGTTGGCTTTCCAGTCCGATGAGGGAATGGACAGAGGAGGCATCTCGAGGTCCTCGTTGCAACCTGTCAGCGTCGCTCCCGTAAAGCCGAGCACAACAGCCGCCAACAATGATTTGATATATTTCATTTTCAACATTTTGCTTTGGTTGTTCTTGGAATATGATGAATTAGAGAGTGTTTGGAATTAAATCAAATTAAGACTGAGGAAATGTATTACTGTTAACGCGGTTTAAATTCAAACACTCTCTTAGAAACGCAGTCCGACATTCAGGAACATCTTGATGCCCTGGGCATACGAATAGCGGTTCGGATATTTCAGACGGTTGAAATCAGTGTAGTCGAAACGTCCCTGCTGATAGCCGTAGGTCATGATGTCCTTCTTGTTGAGGATATTGTCGACGCTCAGGTTGAGGTTGAGCGAGATCTTGCGGGTCAGATAGATCAGCTTGCCCACCGATGCGTTGAGCGTGTAGGCGTTGTTGAGTTTCTCCTCGCCGGTGATCTCGGCAACCGCCTGTGCCAGACTTGCTGCGTCTGGATAGGCTGTCCACAGATTGTCGAGTGCTTCGTGGCGCACTGGCGACATGTTGACATACGCATTGCCCATCCACGAGAAGTTGATGTTGAAAAACCACATCTTCGGTGCCTGCCAGTCAATGCCGACATTGAACGCCGTCTGCGGTGTGCCGCCGATGTGATAGTTCTTCAGATAGACAACAGATGTGGTGTCGGGCGACATGCCGTTCTCATAAGAGCGCACACCGGTCGGATTGTTCTTGTAGCGGTAGCTTGCGATAGTTCCTGCAAACGTGGCTGTCACCGAGGGTGTGATCTTGAACGCTGCCCCGAGTTCGATGCCCTTGTAGTGCTGTTTGACTCCCTTCAGAACATAGTTCATGAACGTCGAATACTGGTCGTCATAGTAGGCGAAACGCTCCGTCATGTCGTTCATCGTGGTCCAGAATGCCGAAATAGTTCCGCGGAAGCGGCGGTAGTTCCAGCCATATGAGAGATCGGCCGAGAAGATACGCGTCGAGCTCAGACCGTCGACCGCTGTGTCCTTGATGCGGGGCGAGATATAGGCATTGTCAAAAAATGGTGCCTGCGTCTCGTAGGTCGCGCGGAGGGTCAGGGCGTTACGTCCGTTGATTTTGTAGACTGCGCCGGCTTTCACTGCGCCGTTGTCGAATCGGTGCATCTCTCCTTTGCCGAGTGAGTTGAGCGGTGCGCGGCCGTTGCGCATCTTGCCGTCGCGCTGGAACTGCGTGTAGCTCATCTCAAGCCCGTAGTTGAAATCCCAGTGCGGAAGGGTGATCGTGTTCTGAAGCCACGCCTTGGCCTGGATTGCAGCGATAAAGTAGTTGTAGCCGAACAGTCCTCCTTCGCCTACCTTGCGGTTCGGATCGTCGAGGTTGTTCTGCAGTATCGAGGGATTGTCGGGGAAATCGCGTTCCGAGAACTGGTCGATGTCGAGCCAGAATTCACCGCCAAGCAGGTCGCGGATCGTCTTGTAATAGTGGGCGCGGGTATAGTTGAAGCTGACTCCCGCCTGAAGATTCATCGACTGGTTGAGGCGATGGTTCAGCACCGAGCTGAAGATATAGTTGAGCTGGTCCGAATGGCGGTTCTCGAGAATATAGGTCGAACCCTTCTGCGGACCGTTCGGATTGGCCGCATTGTTAAGGTTGTTGAGGTAGTTGGCCTGATAGAGTGCGTCCCAGTTGATCTGACGGAAGCTCTCGTCGTTGCGCCAGAGATCCGTGTAAAGATTGTATGCCTCCGGATCGTCGATGTAATATGACGGCAGGTAACGGTAATAGTCCGGACGCGGGTCGCGCGCGTTGTACCAGTTAAGAGCCGAAGTCGAATACTGAACGACGCGGAACGATGCGCCTGTCGTCAGTTTAGTCCCCTCTTTCGGTTTCCAGACCCAGTTCAGGACAAACGTCGGGTCAAACGTCTCGACAATCTTCGAGTTGCGCTTTTTGCCGTTCTGCCAGCCCCAGTTGGGGTTGTAGAGATTGTTGTCGGCAAGCTGATACGCCTCGAGATAGGTCGGAGTCGAGCCGGTGCGCTGTGTCGGAGCGCCGAAGGCCGTAAGCGACAGTGAATGCTTCTGGCCGAACTGCTTCTCGAGCGACAGGAAATAGCCCCCCGACTTGTAGAACGATCCCGGAACAACACCCTCGTTGGCCCAGCGAACGATTCCTCCGACAGTCAGTCCCCATCCGGTCGGGCTGATGCCCGTCGAATAAAGCGCCATCGCGCGAAGCATATAGTTGGCGTTGGTGTAGCCGACCGAACCGTAGAAGCCCGGAGCGAAATCGCTGCTCATGGTGTTGATGTTCGACGAGCCGCCGATGTTGCCGAAGCCGTATTGCGCCGGAGCCATATCCAGAGCGTTCGTGCGGTTGCGGAACATTCGGTTCATGCCTCCGAGCGACGAATAATTGAATCTGCCGCGCGCAAGGTCGTTCATCGGAACTCCGTTGATATACGTCGTGTTGAAATAGTTGTCATAGCCTCGGTTGCGGAAACGCATGATCGAGAAGTTGTAATTCGTGACAGAGTTGTAGATATTGTCCGACGCTCCGTTAAGAACTGCGACTGACTGTGCGACTCCCTCCTCGTCCTCCAGGATCGATTCGTCAAACAGTAGTTCCTGTTTGATCTCATCGAAATCTTTCTTGCTGTCATTCGACGTCGCGAGCTGGAGGGTGCCCAGATCGGTGCTTGCGCCCAGAGTGACAGGTTGGGTGAAGTCAGTGTAGCCGAAGGCTGCCACTGAAATAATGTCGCTTCCCGGTTTGGCCGTGGTGAACACAAACTCCCCGGCGGGGCCGGTAACGACAGTTGCACCTTGATTGTTGATCATGACAATGGCGCCCTCGACCGGCTTCCCGGTCGTTGCGTCAACCACCACCCCTTTGACCGTGCCCGTCTGGGCAAGCAGGGGAAGCACTGCTGTCAGCAACAATAGCATGAACAGTTTGAATCTCATACGATAATAGTTGGTTAGTTATGAATGATTTAATATGGATTGTCTCTGAAATGGTCCGACCGGGGGAAGTCTGTGACTCCCTCGGCATTGCGTATTCGCGTACAATAGTCCGACCCGTCTGAGACTGCGTTGAGTTGTCGGGCCTCCCGGCCTAATGCACTGAACTTTTTCGCAAAAATATTGATTTTTTGCGGACTTTCCGCGCCTTTCTCTAAAAATTACGTAAAAAATCCTACGAAAAAGATAATCCACGACCCGGCACCATCCGGAAATATTTTCCACCGCGGCCGCCGTTTGCCCGTTTTGACACCACGGACGCTTGCAACATCGCGGATTTTGCGTAACTTTACGCCAAATTTCCATCTTTTCAAACATGAAGAAGACCCTCTTGATTCTAATGGCCGCGATCGCGATGTTACCGTTCGCCGCCTTTTCCCGGAACTCCGGCAAAGTTGCTGTCTACGGAGTCGCTTTCTATAACCTCGAAAACCTCTTCGATACCATCCCCAACAACCCCCTCGGACGTGATCTCGAATACACCCCCGACGGCCAGAACCTTTGGGGAAGCAGGAAATACTGGGCAAAGATCAACAATCTTGCCTATGCAATCTCGCAGATGACCACCAAAGCCACACCGAACGGACCCGCGATTATCGGAGTCTCCGAAATCGAAAACCGTTCCGTTCTCGAAGACCTTGTCAAAGACCCCGCAATTCGCCCCTGGATGCTTCAGATCTGCCATCATGACTCGCCCGACCGACGCGGCGTCGACGTCGGACTCCTCTACAACCCACGGCAGTTCCGCGTGCTGAACGTGACAAACCACACCCTCTCCATCCCCTCAAATCCGAAATTCCGCACCCGCGACCAGATGTGCGTCACCGGTGTTCTCTCCTGCGGCGACACACTAAGCGTCATCGTCAACCACTGGCCCTCCCGGCTCGGCGGACAGGAACAGTCCTCCTATCTGCGTGAAGCCGCCGCAGAACTCAGCAAACACATCGCCGACTCCCTTTGGGCCATCCGTCCGAACCAGGGCGTAATCATTATGGGCGACCTCAACGACGACCCTCAGGACAAATCATGCGCCAAAGTGCTCGGTGCGAAAAAAGATGAAAACGAAGTCGCGCCCCACGGCTTCTACAACCCCTGGTGGCGCATGCTCGATAAAGGCATCGGAACTCTCGCCTATAAAGGCGCATGGAATCTCTTCGACCAGATCATCGTCGGCGGCACACTCCTCCCTGCAAACACAACCCCCGGATCTGTCTACTACTGGAAAAGTCAGGTCAACAACTTCGACTTCCTCATCGACAAAGAAGGATCGCGTCAGGGCTATCCCAGAAGAACCCATGCCGGCGGCGTATGGCTCAACGGCTATTCCGACCACTTCCCGACTGAAATCTTCCTCGTAAAAAAATACTGATCCCCCGCCATCGGCGAGGATCTCGCATCGCAAAAAGGCGCTGTGTCAAAATTCAAAGTTTTGACACAGCGTCTGTTATTTTCTGCCGGATGGCGGTAGCTCGTCAGAACGGTTTAGCTGGTAGGAGCATGCCGGTGAGGGTGAGGGAACGGACTGGCCTCCGTGACCGATCCCGAATCCGGCTCGCGACGACCAGATGAGCCGTTATCACGGACCGCCCTAAGATTCGTCAGAGCATCCGCGTTTTGTCCAAGTGCCGGAGCTTCAGCTCCGAGTCTTATGCAGAATTCAAAATTTTCGCACGGCTCTGCTATATCATTCCCTCATTTCTTGAATATGGCAACCATCCGCAGAGATGGTGTCCTATCTTTGCGGCGATATGTTGCAAAGCTGCCCATATATTCCGCCACGCCCGCGCCACCTCTTCCGCCGCGACTACGCCGCCCAGTTCGAACGCTGGGTCGGCTACCGCCTGCATCCCCATGCACGCCGCGCCGTAGCCCACCTCGAGCGGCAGCGCGCCCGACGCCAGCCCCAGCGGCTCATCCTATGCAACACACCCTCATCCATCGACATCCTCCGACAGACCCTCGCCGACTACCTCCTCTGGCGAGCCACCGTCGTGCAGCCCGGCGA
>JAIDJZ010000094.1 GCA_029051965.1 Paramuribaculum sp.
TTGGTGGTTGGGCGGCTGTCGCCTACGCGCTCTGACACGGAACACATGGGTGTCAACTGCCATTGCGGCATGGTTGAAAACGACAGACAGAATGACATTAGCAGTCTTTCTGCCGACGCCCGGAAGTGACAGCAGTGCATCCATATCCGACGGCACCTCGCCGTTGAACTCCTCGGCAAGACGTCGCGACATTCCCATCAGCGATTTGGTTTTGTTGTTCGGATACGAGACCGATTTGATCAGCTCGAAGATCTCCTCACTCGTAGCCGCGGCCATTGTGAAGGCATCTGGAAATGCCTCGAAGAGCGCCGGGGTGACCATGTTGATCCGTTTGTCAGTGCACTGAGCCGACAGAATGACGGCCACCAGTAGTTGAAACGGATTCTCATAATGAAGTTCGGTTTGAGCCACAGGCATCTGTCGCTCAAACCAATCTATCATTTTTTCAAAACGCTCTCTGACTGTCATTGCTTGACGCGGTTAGTCAGATCAGTGCGCGCTCTGGAATTCTTCGAGGAAACGTTTGTCGTTTTCCGAGAACATGCGCAGGTCCTTCACCTGATACTTCAGATTCGTGATTCGCTCTACGCCCATTCCAAGCGCGAAACCGCTGTATTTCTTTGAATCGATTCCGCATGATTCGAGCACATTCGGATCGACCATTCCGCAGCCGAGAATTTCCACCCATCCCGTATGTTTGCAGAACGAACAGCCCTTTCCGCCGCAGAGGTTGCAGGAAATGTCCATTTCCGCAGAGGGCTCGGTGAACGGGAAGTAGCTCGGGCGAAGACGGATCTGGGTTTCCGGTCCGAACATCTCGCGTGCGAAATAGAGCAGCGTCTGTCGCAGATCCGCAAACGAAACGTTTTTGTCGACATAAAGGGCCTCCACCTGATGGAAGAAGCAGTGTGCGCGCGCTGAGATGGCCTCGTTGCGGTAGACGCGTCCCGGGCAGATGATGCGGATCGGGGGTTCGGTATGTTCCATAACCCTCGACTGCACGGACGAAGTATGGGTGCGCAGAAGCACATCCGGATTTCGCTGAATGAAGAAGGTGTCCTGCATATCGCGTGCCGGATGGTCTGCTGCGAAATTGAGTGATGAGAACACGTGCCAGTCATCCTCGATCTCCGGTCCTTCGGCCACGGTGAAACCCAGTCGCGAAAAAATCGAGATGATCTCCTCCTTGACAACCGACAGCGGGTGGCGGCTGCCGAGAGCAATCGGAGCCGGAGTGCGGGTAAGGTCAAGCGAGAGGTCGACCGTGTCGGCTGTCTCAAGAGATTCGCGAAGCGCGTTGATCCGCTCCGTAGCATAATTCTTCAGTTCGTTGAGAGCCTGTCCCATTGCTTTTTTCTGATCTGCGGGGACAGTGCGGAAGTCATTAAACAGCAGAGAGATCGCTCCCTTTTTGCTGAGATATTTGATACGAAGCTCTTCTACTGCGCCGAGGTCTGTGGCAGACAGGCCTTCGAGCTCTTCTTTGATCTGGTTTATTTTGTTAATCATAAGATTTTTAGAGTTATATCAGTATAGATTCGGAGAGTATCGTTCAGAGTTGCTGTTATTCCAGCGATTTCATTGCATTCTCTACATCCTCTACGAGAGCTGCGCCCTGTTTGCCGCGGCTGACGATATTGCCTTCCGGATCGAAAAGGATGATGCAGGGGATTCCGGCGATGCCATAGAGGTCTGTCGGGATAGTCTGGGCATTGATGATCATCGGCCAGGGGAGTTGGTGGTCGGCAATGGCTTTCTGCGTGTTTGCCGGCTCATCCCATACTGCGACACCGAGGAAATCGAGTCCCTTGTCGGCGTATTTCGCATAAAGATCTTTCAGCGTGGCAGTCTCACGGATGCACGGGCCGCACCAGCTTGCCCAGAAATCGACCAGAGTCCACTTGCCGTTGCCGACATAGTCGCTCAGTTTCTGCACCTGATCACCGTTAGTGACCGTGAAGTCCTTGAATTTCTGGCCTACGGATGTTGAAGCCTCGTTGGCTTTGGATGTTCTGAGTTTCTTGACGCGGGCAAATTCTGCCATTGCGGGATATTTCACGAGTTCTGCCTCGAATTCAGCCGGTGAAAGCTCGTAGGCTTTGTCAAGGAAAAGTCGGTAGCCGAGAATGTTGCCGGTATTCGCTGAAAACATCGAGTCGGTGGCGGCATTATACTTCGATTCAATCTCCTTAAGAGACGACTCCTTGTCAGCGGCATCCGATTTGTAGATTTCCTGATATTTTTTGCCGAGCGCACTCAGCTGAGCGCTGAAATCATTCCATTGCTGGTTCAGACTTCCGCTGCTGGTAATCTGACGCGTATTGGTGTTGACTTCAGTTGTTCCGGGTTCAAGCACAAATGATCCCGCGCGGTTGCCGTCAAGAACAAGCTGCGCCATTATAGGAGTGCCGACCGTTCCCTCCATGACTGCAACGCCGTTGCTGACGACTGCGCTGTCGATTTTGTTGCCATTGTCGTAATTGACCATGTAGAGAAGGAGATCATCTTCATCGTCAGTAAAAGTGACTTTGACGGAATAGTTGCTGGTTGCTGCCGCTGAACAGGACAGAATTCCCAGAGCACTTATAAAAGAAGTAAGCAGTCGTGACATAATGTTCAGTGTTATATTTTTGGAAAACATAATGCAAAGTTAATGCTTATTTCGGGATTTTATCAATTAACTGTTTCAAACTTTTTTATTTTTTAAAGTTGTCGGCGTCCTCTGCATCTCTGTCCGGAACGCTTTGCCTTACTTTTTTGCTGATTTTACTGCAAGAACTTTGACTCTATAATAAAAAAGATTAACTTTGTCAGTTAGAACAGACGGGATCTTTGAAAATCGCCGTTCAATACTTCAGCTTTCTCTAAAAAACACTGTTATGGAATCACAGGAAAAGGATTTTAGAATTGAGACGCTGCGCTCCTACAGGGAGCTGCGCCAGCTGACGCGTGATGTCATTTCCGCCC
Source organism: Paramuribaculum sp. (assembly GCA_029051965.1). GTDB lineage: Bacteria > Bacteroidota > Bacteroidia > Bacteroidales > Muribaculaceae > Paramuribaculum. The sequence goes on from JAIDJZ010000094.1 coordinate 2,968, forward strand.
GCGAAATCGCTCGGTTGCGCGCGATTGTTGCTGCTGCCGGCGGAGAGGGTTTTGCTCGCCAGTCTGCCCGTTTCTGTTGTCCGGCCTTTCTGCGCGGACTG
>JAIDJZ010000095.1 GCA_029051965.1 Paramuribaculum sp.
CACCTATGATGCCGGCAGCGGTGACGTCATCCTCTACATGAACGGAGTTGAAGTCAACCGAAACAACGGCGGTGCAGGAAAGGTATTCAACATTACAGGTCTGTCAATGTGTTCTGCCGGATCCTATCATCGCGATGTCATCGAGCTGGCTCAGGTACGTCTCTGGAAAACTACCCGCACCGCAGCCCAGATTGCCAAGTACATGAAGAAAGAAGTGAAGTACAATGATCCGAATCTCGTGTTCTATCTTCCGATGAACGAAGGTTCTGGTTCAGTTCTTCATGACGTGACCGGTAATGGCCATGATGTGACTATCGGATCCAACGGCGGCTCCAATGATCAGGCTCATTCATGGACAGAGTACACCTTTTAAATCAATTATCCAAGCCAATTACTATCCATTAAATCCCTATGAAGACTAAATTCTGGAAAGTCTTTACCGCTTTCGCAGCCGGAGTGGCCCTCATGCCACTCGCGGCCTGCGACAACGAAGACTATACAAGCAGCCCGAACCGCCCGGACTATGACATAAACTATGTCTATCTCTATGAACCGGTTCAGGCCTACTCATCGATTGAATTCAAGGCAACCGGCGACTTCCTCGAGAACCTCGACAATCCTCTTGCCCTGACTCCGGTGCGTTGCACTAAGCCCGCTCCCGCCGACATTCATGTTCAGGTCGTTATCGATCCGACTGTGGTCGACAGCTATAACGAGGCAACCAAGCCGGACTACGGGTTCATGACCGGTGTTGAGCTTGTCAGCAGCGAATTCACCATTCCCAAGGGCGAATATCTTTCGACCGAGGAAATCGCGATGAACGTCGTTGACCGTGAAGCGCTCAAGCAGAATCAGAAGGACCTTATTCTTCCGATCAAGATCGAAACCCTTTCGGGCGACGGCAAGATCAGCGAGCATAATGAGGTCTACATCCACTTCATCTATGAAGCCAACTTCATTACTGTCTCGCCGTTCTATCAGGAACTGCTCGGACAGAATCCCTCTACCTGGAGTGCTTCGATGGCCACACTTACGCTTTCTGATGCGCTGAGTTCGAGCTGGGCAGCCGACGGCGATCTGACATTCATTGTCGAACCGTCTTCAGACTATGTTGCGGCATTTAATGAAAAATATGGCAAAGGCTACGAATATCAGTTCCTTGAAGGCGTGACTGTCAAATCTGCCAAGATTGCGCAGGGGGCTTCGAAGGGCGACATCGTCCTGTCGGCAAGTGTTCCGTCGGGAATGGCAAGCGGAACGCGTTATGTCGTGCCTCTCAGAATCAAATCAGTGAGCGGCATCGGAGCTGAACTCACGTCTGATGAGGAAATCTGCTATGTGGCAGTTTACGTACCGCCTTTCACACTTATGTCCGGCACTCCCGAAGGTTCACGCATTTCCTATGATTCTTCGATGAACTGGACTCTCAGTGTCAATGGAAGCAAGGTCGCCCAAGAGGCAACAGAGGATTCTTCTGAGTCGCTTTGGTCGGAACTCTTCCTGTGCAATGGCTATGTTGCTCCGTGGGCAGAAGGTGATGTATGCGAGATTGACTTTGGTCAGACCTATAACCTGACCGGTCTGGGCATGTCGTTCTATGCCTGGTATTATGCTCTGGTAGATTTCAAATCGTTTGAGTATTCTGCCGACGGTTCGACATGGAGCAGCGCTGTTATCGATTTCACATGGAGCACTTACAGTTCAACCGGAACTATCAAATTCTCTTTCCCTGTTGAAGCCCGTTACCTCAGATTCACGATCGGTGAGCCGAACTATAACTATACCAATTATGAAGATATCTGGAACACAGGAATCTATTTCTATGCCAAATAGTCATTGACTATTCTTCATAAAAACGCAAGGCGGTGTGTCAGAATCCCGGAGGGAGAGCGACACACCGCCTTAGATTTTTTTGAAAGGAAAATTTGCACAAAAGGTTGCGGAATTAATGAAAAGATTGTAAATTTGCGCCATATTTTTCAAAAACGCCAATAACGTCGGCAATATGCCACCCGCTAAGATGGAAGAAATCTTGTTTACAAAGATGCATGGCATAGGCAATGATTACATTTATATACATTGCCCCGGCGGTGTCCCCTCTGAAATTTCCGAACTTTCGATTGAAATGAGCCGCAGACATGTGGCTGTCGGGTCTGACGGAATCATATTGATTCTTCCGTCGGACAATGCTGATTTTATGATGCGCATCTTTAATGCCGACGGATCGGAAGCGCGGATGTGCGGCAACGGCATCCGTTGTGTCGGCAAGTTTGTCTATGACCGGAGACTGACGGAAAAAACGACTCTGCGTATCGACACTCTTTCCGGGATCAGGACTCTTACCCTGCATCCGGGTTCCGATGGTATGATTGAGTCCGTTACGGTCGACATGGGCCATCCTTCGACTACTGACTCTGTTCTCGGAGCTGCCGAAATGATCGAATATCCTCTGGCGGTAACCGGAGGTGAAGTAAAGGTGACGGCAGTCTCAATGGGCAATCCCCACGGAGTCGTGTTTGTCGGTTCGCTTGAATCGGTCGACGTCCACCGTCTCGGGCGTGAGCTGGAACTGCATCCGGTCTGGCCGGACAGGGCAAATATCGAGTTTGCCGAAGTGACGTCGGACCACTCCGTCAGCATGCGTGTCTGGGAGAGAGGTTCGGGCGAGACGCTCGCCTGCGGGACCGGAGCCTGCGCGACAGCCGAGGCCGCCGTGCTGACCGGACGGTGTCACTGGCCCGTCGATGTCAGACTCCTCGGCGGCACGCTTACGATCGACAAATCTCCATCGGGAACAATTCTGATGACAGGGCCGGCGGAAACAGTGTTCGAAGGACGCTACACAAGACGCCGATCCCCGAACAATAATAACTAATCTCACAAGCATCCTCAGACAGCAATGATAAAGGTCAACGACAATTTCACGCTACTATCTCCATCTTATCTTTTTTCGGATATCGCAAAGAAAGTGTCGGCCTACCGTTCATCGCATCCCGACGCCGACATTATCAGAATGGGCATTGGCGATGTGACACGTCCGATATGTCCGGCAGCGATTGAGGCTATCCACAAAGCTACTGACGAAGAGGCTTCCTCAGCAACTTTCCACGGTTACGGGCCCGAACAGGGCTATGATTTCCTTCGCGAGGCGATAGCCCGATGGGACTACCGCGAGCGGGGAATAGACGTCAGTCCCGATGAAATTTTTGTCAGTGATGGCGCAAAGAGCGACACAGGAAACATCGGCGACATTCTTTCGGCCGACTGTAGGGTTGCGGTGACCGATCCGGTCTACCCGGTCTATGTCGACACAAATGTCATGGCGGGCAGAGCAGGGGAGTGCGGCAGTGACAACAGATGGAGTCGTCTCGAATATCTCCCGTGCACAGCCGAAAACAATTTCTGTCCTCCACTGCCGAAAAATAATCCGGACGTTATCTATCTCTGTTTCCCGAACAATCCGACCGGAACGGCTCTCCGACGCGATGAACTGGCCCGCTGGGTCGGCTATGCGTTGGCCAACAACTGTCTTATCCTCTTTGATTCAGCCTATGAGGCTTACGTCAGCGATCCCGAAGTGCCACGCAGTATCTATGAGATCGAGGGGGCCAGACGCTGTGCGATCGAGTTCAGAAGTTTTTCGAAAACGGCAGGATTCACCGGTCTGCGCTGCGGCTACACTGTTGTGCCCCGCGAACTGAAAGGGTTCGATTCGAAGGGCAATGAAGTGAGTCTCCATCATCTATGGCTCCGACGCCAGTCGACCAAGTTCAATGGAGCAAGCTATGTGATCCAGCGCGGTGCGGCCGCCCTCTACAGCGAGGAGGGTCGTCGTCAGGTCAGGGAAACGATCAGCTACTATATGGCGAACGCGCGCATGTTGCGCGAAGGACTTGCCGAAGCCGGTTTCACGGTTTTCGGCGGAGTCGATTCTCCCTACATCTGGGTCCGACCGCCCGAAGGAATTCACTAATGGGAATTTTTCGATGCGTTGCTCTCGCGCTGCAACGTTGTCGGCACTCCCGGGTCCGGATTCGGTCCTTCCGGAGAGGGCTATCTGCGTCTGACCGCATTCTCGACCCATGAGGCTACGGCAGCTGCAATCGGGCGGCTGGCGGGATTTGCCCGGAATTCCAACGAAACATCTCACTAATCACGTATCATTATATAGTAAAACCAATTAAGTTTTTTCTCGTATGTCACATCTCAGATTCAAAGTCGTCGATGAAGCGTTCAACAGAAAGGCGGATCCAGTAGAGATTCCTGCTGAGCGTCCGCAGGAGTACTATGGCAAAAACGTATTCAACCGACAAAAGATGTTTGAATACCTACCGGCCGACACTTTCGAGGCTCTTATCAATGCGATCGACAACAAAGAGGCTCTTCCCCGCGAGGTTGCCGATTCGGTTGCCGACGGAATGAAACAATGGGCGATAGACATGGGTGCCCGTCACTACACCCATTGGTTTCAGCCTCTGACTGAAACGACTGCGGAAAAACATGACGGTTTCGTCGAACATGACGGAAAAGGTGGTGTGATTGAAAAATTCAACGGAAAACTCCTCGTGCAGCAGGAGCCTGACGCGTCAAGCTTTCCGAATGGCGGAATCCGAAACACATTCGAGGCCCGCGGCTATTCGGCATGGGACATCTCGTCGCCGGCATTCATTATGGGCAACACCCTCTGTATTCCGACTATTTTCATTTCTTACACCGGCGAATCTCTCGACTATAAGACTCCGCTTCTGAGAGCTCTCAACAGTGTTGACAAGGCTGCCGCAGCCGTGGCCCGCTATTTCGATCCCGAAGTGCGCCACGTCCGCTCATATCTTGGATGGGAGCAGGAGTATTTCCTCGTCGACGAAGCCCTCTATAGCGCCCGTCCCGACCTTATGCTGACAGGCCGCACCCTGATGGGGCATGAATCAGCTAAAAACCAGCAGCTCGAAGACCATTATTTCGGCGCGATCCCTTCGCGTGTCGAGGCTTTTATGCTTGATCTCGAAATCGAATGCCACCGACTCGGAATCCCTGCTAAAACGCGCCACAACGAGGTTGCTCCCAATCAGTTCGAGCTTGCCCCGATATTCGAGGAAACCAACCTGGCCAATGACCACAACCTGCTCCTCATGAGCCTGATTGCGGAGGTTGCCCGACGCCACCATTTCCGTGTGCTTCTCCACGAAAAACCGTTTGCCGGCATCAACGGCTCCGGCAAGCATAACAACTGGAGTCTCGGAACCGACCGTGGCGTTCTTCTCTTCGACCCCGGCAAGGATTCTCGCCAGAACCTTCAGTTCATTACCTTCGTCGTCAATGTAATGGCAGCGGTGCATCGCCATAACGGACTGCTGAAAGCGTCCATCGCCTCAGCAACCAACGCCCACCGTCTCGGAGCGAACGAAGCCCCTCCGGCAATCATATCGATCTTCACCGGTTCGCAGCTGGCCGACATTCTCGAAC
>JAIDJZ010000096.1 GCA_029051965.1 Paramuribaculum sp.
GTCGTATTCTCACCTGTGCGGCCGAGAACATCAACGACCTCGCCGCGCGGATTCTTGTCATCCTCCGGCCACGAGACAATGCGCACGACTGCCTTGTCGCCGTTCTTTCCGCCGCGGAGTTTCGAGCGGGGAATCATGATGTCATTGGCAAGAAACTTGCTGTCGGTCCGCAGATAGGCAATCTGGCGGTCCACAAAGAGAGTCCCGATGAATGTCTTGTCTTTCTCTTAGATAATCTCGATCACCTCGGCCTCAGGCTCCACGCCCCTGCGACGCGCGGCGATATTGATGCGCACGCGGTCTCCGTTGAGTGCGTGCATTGAGTTTCGCTCTGCGACCGAGATAGTTTCTCCGTCCGTGTCGGTGATGACACTGTTTTTACCGTTCGCGCGACGCACAAACGTCCCTTCGGTCACATTATTTCGCTGTGGCGACTTATATTTGCCGGGCGACACCTCGATCAGATCTCCGTCGAAAGCCATTTCGGCAAGCATCATCGCTATCGACTTCTGAGCGGCAGCGCCATTGACGCCGAGCGCATAGGACACCTGTTTGTAATTGAATGTCGTCGCACCCTGGCGAGAGATATAGGCGAGCACCTCACTGCGCAGATCCTTTGCGGCTACGCGACGGGGGGTGGCAGTTTTTGTTTTTTTGGTCATGAGAAGAAATTTGAATAAAATGTGGAATTACGACCGGCCCGGTCCGGCTCAATGGCCATCCCTGTCACGTATCTAACAGGAACGCGCCATGCTCTGCCGAAACCAGCCATAATCATAAATAAAAAACACAACAAAGCCACTAAGGGTTTAACCTGTCGCCCCGGCGTTATCCGACAGCGTCAGGCGTCGATATTGGCATAGTTCGCGTTGGTCTCGATGAAGTCACGGCGCGGAGCGACATCCTCTCCCATTAGCATCGAGAATATGCGGTCGGCCTCAGCCGCATCGCTGATATTGACCTGCTTGAGCATGCGGTGGTCAGGCGACATCGTTGTGTCGCGCAACTCCTGCGCGCTCATCTCACCGAGACCTTTGTAGCGCTGCACGCTCGTCTTCTCGCCATACTTCATGATAAACTGCTGAACCTGCTGGTCAGTCCAGCAATACTCCTCGACCTTGCCGCGCTTGCACTTATAGAGCGGCGGCGTTGCAAGATAGAGATATCCGTTTTCAATAACCGGACGCATACGGCGGAAAAAGAATGTCATCAGGAGCGTTGCGATATGCGATCCGTCGACATCGGCATCGGTCATGATAATGATCTTGTGATAGGCGAGTTTCGAAATATTGACAGCCTTAGGATCATCCTCTGTCCCGATGCTGACACGCATCGCGCGGAAAAGCGATGTGATTTCCTGATTGTCGAAAATCTTATGGTCCATCGCCTTCTCGACATTCAGAATCTTACCGCGGAGCGGAAGAATTGCCTGGAACTGACGGTCGCGGCCCTGCTTTGCCGTTCCGCCTGCCGAGTCTCCCTCGACGAGAAACAGCTCGCAATCCTCGGCGTGGCGGCTCGAACAGTCAGCGAGTTTTCCGGGCAGACCGCCTCCCGACAACGGCGACTTGCGAAGCACCTTGTCACGGGCATTACGGGCCGCATATCGGGCTTTGGCTGCGAGAATCACCTTCTCGACAATCGTCTTGGCCTGACGGGGATGCTCCTCAAGATACACCTTAAGCGCGTCGCTGACCGCAGTCTGAACCGCCCCCATCACTTCATTATTTCCGAGTTTCGTCTTTGTCTGTCCCTCGAACTGAGGCTCCATCACCTTGACGGAAACGACAGCAGTCAGACCCTCGCGGAAGTCATCGCTCGCAACCTCGACCTTCTCCTTCTCAAGCATCTTGTTGTCTTCAGCATACTTTTTGAGAGTCCAGGTCAGACCGCGGCGGAATCCCGTCAGATGCGTACCGCCCTCGATCGTATTGATATTGTTGACGAACGAGTAGACATTCTCGTTATATGACGTATTGTACGTCAGCGCCACTTCCACAGGAATTCCCTGACGCTCAGTGTTGAGGTGGATCACATCCTCAATCAGCGGCTCCTTGTTCGAGTCGATATACTGAACGAACTCCATCAGACCATTCTCCGAATAGAACGTCTCGCTGCGGGGCTCGCCCTCTTCATTGACCGCACGCATATCGCGAAGCGTCAGCGTAATGCCTGCATTCAGAAATGCCAGATCGCGCAGACGGTTTGCAAGCGTGTTGTAGTCATAGACCGTAACGGAAAAAATCGACGCATCGGGCTTAAACGTGATCATCGTTCCGGTGTGGTCACTGTCGCCGACGATCTGCAGCTCGCTTGTCGGCTTACCGCAGGAATACTCCTGAACATAAGCCTTGCCGTTTCGATGAATCTCAGCGCGAAGATAAGTCGAAAGCGCGTTCACACAGGAAACACCGACTCCGTGAAGACCTCCGGACACCTTATAACTGCCCTTGTCAAACTTTCCGCCGGCGTGGAGCACCGTAAGGACAACCTCCAACGCACTCTTTCCCTCCTTCTCATGCATATCGACCGGAATGCCTCGACCGTTATCGACAACGGTGATCGAGTCATCCTCATTGATCGTGACATCGATATGAGTGGCGAATCCGGCCAGCGCCTCATCGATCGAGTTGTCGACAACTTCATAGACCAGATGATGCAGACCCTTGCCTGAAATATCGCCAATATACATGGCCGGACGTTTACGCACTGCCTCGAGACCCTCCAGAACCTGGATATTGCTCGCGCTGTATTCTTCTCTTTCTGACATATTCTTATTGATACGTGTTCGTTGATTCAAAAATTTGAAAAAACACTTTCCACAGGAGCGGATGAACACAACAATCCCTTACCCGTAAAAAGCAAACAAAGTTACGAAATTTTTCAGTCACATGCAACATCCTCCGGCCAACTTTAAGAGCCGGTTCCCCAATATTTGTTAACGCTGGGGCGAGGCAAAGGTAATTACTTGCCACGGACAGCTGAGAATAAAT
>JAIDJZ010000097.1 GCA_029051965.1 Paramuribaculum sp.
TTATGATTGTATGGATAAGAAAAGACTAACCGCTGAAAACGGCCGCCCGATCGCCGACAACCAGAATGTAGAAACCGCGGGGCTCCGCGGACCAGCCACGCTTGAAAATGTGTGGTATCTTGAAAAAATTGCCCATTTCGACCGCGAGGTCATTCCCGAGAGAAGAATGCATGCAAAAGGCTCAGGTGCCTTCGGTCGATTCACTGTTACGAACGATCTGTCAGAGTACACGCGCGCCTCGATATTCTCAGAGGTCGGCAAGCAGACACCGTGTCTTGTCAGATTCTCCACGGTAGCAGGCGAAAGAGGAGCGGCTGACGCCGAACGCGACATCCGCGGATTCGCCATGAAATTCTATACCGACGACGGCAACTGGGATCTCGTCGGCAACAACACCCCGGTGTTTTTCCTACGCGATCCGCTGAAATTTCCGGATCTGAATCACGCCATCAAACGCGATCCCCGAACAGGGATGCGCAATCCGACAAGCAACTGGGACTTCTGGACACTTCTGCCTGAAGCCCTGCACCAGATCACGATCACGATGTCGCCGCGCGGAATTCCGGCGTCATTCAGACATATGCACGGATTCGGAAGCCATACCTACAGCTTCATAAACAAAGACAACAAACGCACATGGGTCAAATTTCACTTTCGTACAATGCAGGGAATCAAAAACCTGACAGACAAGGAAGCGGAAGAGATCATCGCGAAAGACCGTGAATCGCATCAGCGCGATCTTTTCGAAGCAATCGAACGAGGGGACTATCCGAAATGGAAACTCCAGGTGCAACTGATGAGCGAGGAGGAGGCCAAGAAATATGGGGTCAACCCGTTCGACTTGACCAAAGTATGGTATCACAAAGATTTCCCCCTGCGGGATGTCGGGATTCTTGAACTCAACCGCAATCCGAAAAACTTTTTCGCAGAGATCGAGCAGGCCGCCTTCAATCCGGCCAATATCGTTGACGGAATCGGATTCTCCCCGGACAAGATGCTTCAGGGACGTCTCTTCTCCTATGGCGACGCCCAGCGCTATCGTCTGGGAGTGAACCACAACCTCATCCCGGTCAACAGGCCGAAGTGTCCGTTCCATTCCTATCACCGCGACGGACAGATGCGCACCGACGACAATTACGGTCCGACTCTCGGCTACGAGCCTAACAGCTATGGCGAATGGCACGACAACCATTCTCTTAAAGAACCGCCTCTGAAGCTTGAGGGCGATGCGTATGCCTACGACGAACGGGATTATGACAATGATTACTATACGCAGCCGGGCAAACTATGGCGCCTGATGAGTCCGGAAGACAAACTCGCGACCTGCGAAAACACCGCGGCCCAGATGGAAGGCATCCCCCTGTTCATCAAGCAGCGCCACGTCAGAGCATGCAACAACGCAGACCCGGAATATGGCCGGATGCTTGCCAAAGCCCTTAACATCGATTTAGCGGAAGCCCTGACAGCCGAAGACCCGGCGCACCCGTCATGGGATCTGCGAGCCCAAAAGACCGAATAACCGACACATCTCTGCACTCGGCACACTACGATGAGCCGAGTGCAGATTTTATGCGAACATGAGAAAAATCGCTCCGCAAGGAGAGATATTTCATAATCATTATGGATTTGACACGTCGCTTAAATAAGAGCCGGTTCCCCTATATTTGTTAATGCTGGGGCGGTCAAGCGTTAACAAATATTGGGGAACCGGCTCTAAAAATTAGCATTAACTTTCATGTCTCTGAACGAATAAATTCCTAACTTTACGACCAATTAGATTTTCATCCACGACTTAGAAAAGTAAATGCCCATAAATTCAAGTAACATCAATGATCCTCAACTGATTGAACGATTGCGCAACAAGTCGACCTGCCGAGAAGCGTTCAACGAGGTCATACGCGGCTATTCCGAGCCTCTCTACTGGCAGATACGCCGCATTGTGGAGAGCCACGATGACGCCAATGACATTCTGCAGAACACCTTTCTGAAAGCCTGGACATCGATTGAAAATTTCCGTGGCGACGCCAAGCTTTCCACATGGCTCCACAAAATCGCGATAAACGAGAGCATCACCTTCCTGTCGAACAAAAGGAAGCGCAACAATGTGCCCATCGACGACGAAAGCTCGATGCTGATCAACACAATCGAAGCAGACACATATTTCGACGGCGACGAACTCAAGCAGCATCTCAGAAAGGCGATTGCCAAGTTGCCCGAAAAACAGAGGCTTGTTTTCAACATGCGCTATTACGATGAGATGAAATACGAGCAGATGTCGGAGATCCTCGGAACTTCGGTCGGGGCTCTTAAAGCGTCGTATCACATCGCTGTTAAAAAAATCGAACAATATTTCGACGAGCTCGATTAAACCAAACACTTTGATCGCAGTCAAAAAACTGAATCACGAAAAATCGACAAAACAATCCGGCTATGAAAGGTCAAGACATACTCTCCACAATCAACCATGACTCAGGCATGACGGTGCCTGACAATTACTTCGCCGACTTTGCAAAAAAGATGGAGGCGCAACTGCCGCCTCAGCCCTGGGAATCGGAAGAACCGGTGGTCATGCCCCGCTCGTTCTGGCAGAAGATCCGCCCATATACCTATATGGCGGCTATGTTTCTCGGAATATGGTGCATGATGAAGACGTTCGACCTCATGAGAGGCGACACCCCTATCGCAGTCGAGAAAAACTCTCAACTCATGAGTGCAATTTCCAACGACGCATTTTTCAACGACTACTGCACACCAGCATTTGACGAATCGGACGTCATTGACGAACTGTATGACGAAGGCTTCGATCCAAGCGTCATCACCGCAAGCTACTGATGCAGTCCGAAAATTCAATACCCCTCCAATTTCACCACAAACAAAACAAAGATTATGAACAGAGTCCTCATAGCCATTTTCTGCTCTCTCGTTTTTTCATGTTTTTCGTTTCATGCCGCAGCCGGTCCAGACTCGAAAGAAGACAAGGTCAAGCGCGAAC
>JAIDJZ010000098.1 GCA_029051965.1 Paramuribaculum sp.
ATATGCGTCCTTATCGGGGACGAATGTTCGTCGGGATTTTGTGGAGCTTCCGTCGCAGTTTAACGAAAACTTCCTGACGAATAAGGAGTTTCTCGATGGATTTGCATTCCATTTTGAGACCGGCGAACCGATTCCGTCCGAGTTGGTCGACAGACTCGTCGCTTCGGAGCAGTTTGGTGCGGCATATGCATGTATGCGTCAGCTCTATTTCGGCTTTCTCGACATGGCCTGGCATTCCATTGATTCGCCGGTAGAAGACGCATGTCGGTTTGAGGCAGAGGCAACAGAGACTGTAAAGGTGTTTGAGCCTATTGACGGCTCGCTCGTTTCGCCTCAGTTCAGCCATATTTTCGCCGGTGGTTATGCTGCGGGCTACTATAGCTATAAATGGGCTGAAGTTCTTGATGCGGATACTTTCGATAAATTCCGTTGTGAGGGGATCTTTAATCCGGTGACGGCATCGTCGTTCCGCCGAAATATTCTTGAGAGAGGAGGTACTGAGAACCCGGACACGCTCTATCGTCGTTTTCGTGGGCAGGAGCCGTCGATAAACGCGCTTCTACGCCGGGACGGAATTATTAAAGCTAACTAATGATTAGATAAATGAAAATGAAGATGAAGATGAGGGTGTGTCATAACGGCTCATCCGGGTCGTCGCCTGAGGGATTCGGGGTCGGTCATTGACGTCAGTCAACTCCCATCACCCTCATGCTTCTACTGTCTGAACCATTTTGGTAGCACCCTCGCCATCCGGCAGATAATAACAGGCGCTGTGTCAAAACTTTGAATTTTCACACAGCGCCATCTTCATTTTTGACAATCTGGTATATGTGCTGTGTCAGCAAATAAATCAAGAGGCAGACCAATGAAGGCCTGCCTCTCGTATTTCTATGTATTCCGAATTAGTTCGGATATTATTTTTTGCGACGGTTACCGTAACGGCTCATGAACTTATCTACGCGGCCTGCGGTGTCAACGAGTTTCTGCTTGCCTGTGAAGAAGGGGTGAGATGAGCTGGTGATTTCAAGTTTTACCAAAGGATAGGTCACGCCGTCAACGTCAATTGTTTCTTTAGTTGCAATTGTTGAACGGGTAATGAAGATTTCTTCATTAGACATATCTTTGAACACAACTTCGCGATAGTTGGAGGGATGAATATCTTTTTTCATTTTGAAAAACGGTTAGTCTGCTATTATTCAATTTGTTAAAAACTACGCTGGTAAGGCGATAATTTGTAATGGCTTGCAAAGTTAGCGATTATTGTTGTAACTGACAAATATATAGTGCTAAAAATCAAAGAAAAATCGGGGAGAAGTCTGTCGCTGCGATTACGGCTGCTGCTTCTCCCGATTTTTCAGTTTGTCTGTCAGTCTGCAAATTCAATAAGGGGAGCGTCTGTTCCGACAACGTCGTCGGTTTTAACGAATACGCGTTTGACAACTCCGTCTTTGGGCGATTCGACGTCGTTCTCCATCTTCATGGCTTCGTAAACGAGTAGAACCTGTCCTTCTTTTACTTTGTCGCCGGCTTTGGCATTGACCTCGATCACGCGGCCTCCCATCGGAGCGGAGAGGACTTCGCCAGTGATCGGTTCTTCGGGCTGTTTCTGAGCCTCTTCTTTGGCCTTTTGGGCTGCTGCTTCTTTAGCCTGAGCGTCCTGGCGGGCGTTGAATTCTTCTGTGCGGCGACGGCGCAGGAATCCGTTCGCAACAGAGGGCAGAAGCTGAAGCAGGAGGTATTCCTCGTCATTTGAGGCGAGGTTTACGCCTCCGAGATCTGCGACAACGGGATTCTCGGGCTGTCTGTATGAGTTGACATCGTAGGGATGTTCGGCTGCGTCGCCGGTGATCTGTTCGCGGAAAGCGGGATCTACGGGAACAGGGGTGTGGCCGTATTCTCCTTTGACAAGCGAGATGAACTGATTGGACGCGTTGGAGTAGTCGGGATTGCCTTTTTTGCGGTCCATTGCGAGGCTCACTGCCTGGCTGCCGACAATCTGGCTTGTGGGTGTCACGAGGGGCACCAGACCAGCGTCACGGCGAACTTTCGGGATGAGGCGCATTGCGTCATCGAGAAGGTCGGACGCGCCGAGAGTCTTAAGCTGTGCAACCATGTTTGAGTACATTCCACCCGGAACTTCAGCGTTCTTTACGAGTTCGTTGGGCTTGGGGAACTGGAAATATGCTTCGATGGCGTGGCATGCGGCAAGAAGTCCTTCTTCGTCGTTGGCTTTCGCGCATGCGATCGCCTTGTCGAACTCTTCCGAGATGTGGGCGGGAAGAGTGTCGGTGAGGGGATTAAAGGCAATAGGCATGTGGTCGGCGAGGTCGAACTGCTTGAGCTCTTTGCGGGCTGACAGAAGTTCGTCGCGGATTGCACCGACAGCTTCCATATTGACTTCGACTTCGATTCCGAGACGATTGGCGAAGACGTAGATGAGTTCGAGTGCAGGAGCTGCAGAGCCACCGCCGAACCACCAGATGTTGGTGTCAAGAATGTCGACGCCGTGGATCATGGCCATCACTGAAGAGGCAAGACCGTAGCCGGGGGTACAATGGGTGTGGAAGTCAACGGGAACGGTAAGGTTGGCTTTCAGTTTTGAGATGATTGAAGCGGCGCGCAAGGGGTTGACCAGACCGGCCATGTCTTTGAGCGTGATGATCTTTGCTCCAAGACGTTCCATCTCCATAGCTTTTTCTACGAAATATTCGTCTGTGAAGATCTTTTCGGGAGCGGCAGGCTTCGATCCGAAGAGGCTTTTAAGGCGTGCGGCAAAGCCGGATGGTTTTTCCGGTTCTTCCTCTTTGGGGTCAACGGTATAGCAGACAGCGCCGTCGGCGATTCCTCCGAGAGAGTTGATCATTTTGATCGAATCACGGACGTTGTCGATGTCGTTGAGCGCGTCGAAAATACGCATTACGTTAAGGCCGTTTTTGATTGCTTCCTTATAGAAGCCTTCAAGAACGCTGTTGGGATAGGGCACGTAGCCGAAAAGGTTGCGTCCGCGGGAAAGAGCGGAGAGCAATGATTTACCTTTCATGGCTTCGCTTGCTTTGCGGAGGCGATTCCAGGGCGATTCGTCGAGGTAACGCATTACAGAGTCGGGCACAGCTCCACCCCAAACTTCCATTATATAAAAACCGGCGTTCTCATAGAGGGGGAGAAGGCGGTCGATGGTCGATTGACTCATACGTGTTGCAAACAGCGACTGCTGTCCGTCACGCATTGTAAGGTCTCTGATTTTTAATTTGCGGGGTTCCATACAATCTGATTTTTGTGGTATAATGTTGGAATATTGTTCTGTAGCGGCCGCGTTGGTGCTGACTGAAATCACCTCGGCGACCTGGTTGAGTTGTCTGTATTAAAAAACAATGGTGCAAATTTACAATAATTTGCACCATTATGGAAATATTTCCGTAATTTTCTGTTGTTATTTCTTCTCGCGTTCCTCGAATGTCAGGGAATTGCCAACGGTCTCGTCTGAGACAGCGGCGGCGATTACCTCTGAAATGTCGTCGGTGTATATGAATTCAAGTCCTGAGATATAGGCCGGTTCGATCTCTTCGATATTCTTTCGGTTGCGCGATGACATGATGATTGTGGTGATGCCGGCGCGTTTGGCAGCGAGAATCTTTTCTTTTATTCCACCGACGGGAAGCACTTTGCCGCGGAGGGTTATTTCTCCGGTCATGGCGATTCCGGGGTTGATTTTACGGCGTGTCATTGCTGAGACAATCGAGGTCACCATCGTGATTCCGGCCGAGGGGCCGTCTTTGGGGATGGCTCCTTCCGGCACATGAATGTGGAGGTTGTATTGTTCGAAGACGCGAGTGTCTATTTCGAGCTCGTCGGCATGGGCACGGACATATTCGAGGGCAATCTGTGCTGATTCCTTCATTACGTCACCAAGATTGCCGGTCAGTGTGAGGCGAGGGGCTTTCGACCGGGACAGCGACGACTCGACATAGAGGATTTCACCTCCAACGGATGTCCAGGCCAGCCCGGTGACAACTCCCGGATAGTCATTGCCTTCATACATGTCTTTGGTGTAGGTTTCGACGCCGAGGGCCTCCTTGACGGTGGCGGGGGAGACGGTTCGCTTGAATTTGCTGTTGCTCAATTTTTTGACAAGACTCTTTCGCACTATCTTTGCGAGGCTCTTTTCGAGCTGACGGACACCGCTCTCCGATGTGTATCCTTCGATTGCGAACCGGATTGCCTCATCGGTGAATTTCAAGCCTTTCGGGGTGAAGCCGTGTTTTTCAAGCAGACGTGGGATCAAGTGGCGTTTCGCTATCTCGATCTTCTCCTCAAGCAGATAGCCGGAGATGTCGATGACTTCCATGCGGTCGAGGAGGGGCCGGGAGAGGGTTGACAGAGTATTGGCCGTAGCGATGAAGAGGACTTTGGAAAGATCATAGTCTACATCGACATAGTTGTCGTGGAAGTGGCAGTTCTGTTCCGGATCAAGCACTTCAAGAAGTGCTGCTTCCGGATTCGTCCGCTTGTCCGACGCGATTTTGTCAATTTCGTCAAGTAGGAGTACCGGATTCGAGGTTTCGGCACGCCGCAGAGCTTCGATAATGCGTCCGGGCATGGCTCCGATGAAAGTTCGGCGGTGGCCGCGGATTTCCGCTTCGTCATGAACGCCTCCGAGCGAAACACGCTGATAGGCGCGGCCGAGAGCCGAGGCTATCGAACGGCCAAGAGAAGTCTTGCCGACTCCCGGGGGGCCGACGAGGCAGATGATAGGGTTGTTGCCGTCGGGGCGACTGAGCATCACGGCAATCTGCTCGATGATGCGTTCCTTGACTTTCTGGAGGCCGAAGTGGTCGCTGTCGAGGATTTTTGTCGCTCTGTCGAAGTCGGTCTCAGTCGGTGAGAATTTGCCCCAGGGGAGCGATAGCAGAAGGTCGAGGTAGGAGTACTGTACGGCGTAGTCCGGCGACTGGGGATTGTAGCGTGTCAGTTT
>JAIDJZ010000099.1 GCA_029051965.1 Paramuribaculum sp.
GAGTAGCGAGGTCAAATGCGACCGACAGACCTTTCTGGCCTGCTGCAAGATTACGACGGTAGAATGCGTTCGATTCGGCAGCTGTCGAAAAGCCCGCATACTGGCGAATTGTCCAGGGACGGAGGGGGTACATCGCACTATACGGGCCACGAAGGAATGGAGGCAGACCGGAAACATAGTTGAGGTGTTCCAGTCCCTCGAGATCGCTCTTCGTATAGACGGTCTTCACGGGGATAAGTTCCGGGGTGAGCCATTTTTCACCCTCGGCAACCGGAGCCGACTGGCCTCCGAATGCGTCTTTTGTAATATCTATGGTTTTAAAATCGGGGCTCATGATTGATTATCTATAGATTATATGAGGGTGACTGATTATTTTTTAAGCAAACGGTTGTTGAAATCACGAAGCACATCAAGCACATTGCAGCGGACATGAACGTAGTCGTTGATTCCGACAGCCTTCAGATCGTCCATGCAAGCGGGCGAACCGGCCACTACGAACTCGGCGCGACCGTCAAGATATTTGAACGCCTCAGGAGCAAGTGTCGCATATTCATCGTCGCTTGAGCAGAGAACGATCACGTCAGCGCCCTGCGAGAGAGCGGCGTCAACGCCTTCCTGAACTGTGTCAAATCCGAGATTGTCAATGATTTCATAGCCTGCGCATCCGAAGAAGTTTGTCGAGAACTGAGCGCGGGCAAGACGCATTGCGAGGTTGCCGATTGTCAGCATGAACACCTTCGGACGGTTAGAGGCAGCCTCAGTCGCAAGACGAAGGGCTTCGAAGTCACTGGCCGCACGGGCAGTCGGCAGTCCATTGCCACCCTTTTCTTCGCCATGATTGCAGCCGCAGGAGCAGCCTTCCTTAATCTCGATTTTTTCAGCAGCCATCTCGTTGATGTTGGGATACTGGTTTGTTCCGAGAAGGATTTCTTTTCTGCGGGCAATGTCGGTGTGGCGCTTTTCAGAAGTTTCGGTTATGGCTTTCTGTACGTCGCCGGCATTGACAGCGGCAAGGAAGCCACCTTTTTCCTCAACGCCCATAAATACTTTCCATGCCTGCTCGGCGATAGAAACGGTCAGAGTCTCCACATAATAGCTACCGCCTGCGGGGTCTACCACCTTATCGAGGTGGCTTTCCTCCTTGAGGAGGAACTGCTGGTTGCGGGCAATACGTTCGGAGAATTCATCCGGTTTTTTATAGGGCACATCAAACGGAGTGACAGTGATCGAATCGACTCCTGCAATTGCGGCCGACATACATTCAGTCTGGCTGCGGAGAAGATTCACATAAGCGTCATAGACAGTCTGGTTGAAACGCGAAGTTTCCGCATGGACAGTCATTTTGCAGCCTTCATCGGCCACACCATATTGTTTAACGATCTGAGCCCAAAGCATACGTGCGGCACGGAATTTCGCAATTTCCATGAAATAGTTGCTTGAAACGCCCATGTTGAATTTGATTCTGGCAGCAACTTCAGCGGCATCCACACCTTTATCAGTCAGAAGGGTCATCCATTCAGCACCCCACGACATAGCGTAGCCGAGTTCCTGATAGATATAAGCACCTGCATTCGAGAGCATGACACTATTGACCGAAAGCACCTTCAACCCGGGAACATCCTTGACAACCTCAAGAAGCTCGGCTGCCATTGCTGCGATGTCGCCGGGGAATTCAGCGCCATGCTTCAGCGCCTTACGGAACGGATTGAAGTCAATCGAACCGTTGAACTGGTTTTCGAGACCTTTAGACTTGATGAGTCCAACAAGAACTTTAGCAAATTCAATGGCTTTTCTGGGGCAGCATGTGAAATTCAGTTCCACTGCGCCGAGTTCAATGCCGTCGAGCAGCGCGGCAAGCTCCTCAGCTGAAGCCTCTTTAATTTTAAAGCCGAGAGAGTTGATTCCCTTCATCAGCACATCCAAAGCGACCTTATTGGCCTCTTCGGCGCTTTCAGCGACAATCTCCTGACGTGAAAGCCAGTCATTGTCTGTGCGTGTTCCACGCACAAAGGGAAATTCGCCCGGAAGCGAGTCTGTGGTTTTCAAATCGGCAATATCCTCGGCCCTGTACATAGGCTGGACATTGAAGCCTTCATTGGTGCGCCAGACAAGTTTTTTGTCAAAGGGAGCACCTTTCAAATCTGCTTCGACCTTCGCGCGCCATTCTTCAGTGCTGACCGGCGGGAACTGATCGAACAATAACTCTTTCTTTTCTGTCATGATTAAGGTTAAAAATATAATGTATTATTAGATTCTTAGTATCTCACATTTGAGACTGACTTCAGGGTCAGTCGTCGAATTTCTTTCGGTTGAACATGAAGCCGCGGCCGAGATATTTCTCCCTTACGACCGGATTCTCTGCAAGTTCCTCCGACGTTCCCTGGAAGAGAATCTTTCCGTCGAAGAGCAGATAGGCGCGGTCAGTGATGTTGAGCGTCTCGTTTGCATTGTGGTCCGTGATTAGGATTCCAATGTTCTTAGCCTTTAGTTTATGGACAACCGACTGGATGTCCTCGACCGCGATCGGGTCGACACCGGCAAATGGCTCGTCGAGCATAATGAACTTAGGATTGATCGCAAGACAGCGGGCAATCTCCGTACGACGGCGCTCGCCTCCGGAAAGTCGGTCGCCATAGTTCTTTCTGACCTTCTGAAGCGAGAACTCCTCAATGAGAGTCTCAAGTTTTTCTTTCTGCTGAGCCTTGTTCAGCGGTGTCATCTCGAGCACGGCCCGGATGTTATCCTCGACTGTCATTTTGCGGAACACAGACGCTTCCTGTGCCAGATAGCCGATGCCGTTCTGCGCACGTCGGTAGACCGGGAACTTGGTTATATCCTTATCATTAAGGAATATCTTGCCTTCGTTTGGCGTGATAAGGCCTACGGTCATGTAGAATGTTGTTGTTTTCCCAGCTCCATTAGGGCCAAGCAAGCCGACTATTTCACCCTGTGTAACATTAATCGACACATGGTTGACAACAGTACGGCGACCATATTTCTTCACAAGATTGTCCGTGCGAAGAACCATTTTCCCATCCTCCGCTCCTTGCGCATCAGAGAGTTCAGCCTCCTCAGCCCGATTGTCCGCCGCCGGGCGCTCTTCCGGCATCCGAGTCATCTCTTCCTGCTCGATGTCAAGTGTTTCACTATCCATAGAGATCCCGTTCGGATTAGTTGGCATTTTCCAGTTTGCGCTCTTTGCGCAGACGGGCTTCGATATAATCGGTCAGAAGACTGATAGCAACGACATTGCTTCCGCCCTGCGGCACGATAAGATCGGCAAAACGTTTTGAAGGCTCGATGTACATATTGTGCATCGGCTTAAGGACTCCCTCATAACGAGAGATGACCGATTCGGGCGTGCGTCCGCGCTCAACGCAATCGCGCGCTATCACGCGGATCAGACGGTCGTCAGCGTCAGCATCGACAAAGACCTTCACATCAAGCATTTTTCTCAGATCCGGATCGTTCAGGACCAGAATACCCTCGACAATAACTACATCTCGAGGCTCGACCCTTACGGTCTCCTCCTGACGCGTGCAGGTCAGATAGGAATAGGTCGGCATTTCAATCGTCTTACCCTCCTTCAGCTCCTTCAGATGCCGCTCGAGAAGAGTCCACTCGATAGCCGCCGGTTCATCGAAATTAATCTTACTGCGCTCTTCGACAGGGACATGGCTTGAATCTTTATAATATGAATCCTGAGGCAACACGGCCACCTCCCCGACAGGGAAGCTGTTGATAATCTTATTGACAACGGTGGTTTTACCCGAGCCGGTACCTCCGGCAATTCCTATGATCAACATATCTATTATATTCTGTTTTGTTATCTGATCCGATCATGAATGATTCGGTTCTTTAATTGCCACAAAGTTAGTTTTTTTTGATTGAAAAAAGAAATCTACGCCTCTTAAATTACGCTTTTGACATTCCCTCAGGCTGTTTTTTGCGAATTTTTTCGTAGTTTTGTCAGACAAAACCCACACATTCCTTTTTTCAAAACAGACTGTCATATGAAATACATCGGAGCTCACGTCTCGACCCAAAGCGGGGTCAGTGCCGCGCCCCTCAACGCCCACAATATCGGAGCAAAAGCATTCGCACTCTTCACACGCAATCCATCGCGATGGCAAAGCAAGCCAATCTCCCAGAAAGAGGCAGACGCCTTCAAGGCCCGCTGCTCAGAATTCGGCTATGGCGCCGGCGTAATCCTGCCCCACGACAGCTATCTGATCAATCTCGGCTCTCCCGATCCGGAAGGACTTGAAAAATCAAGAGCCGCATTTCTTGACGAGATGCAGCGCTGCGAACAGCTGGGGCTTCGCCTGCTTAACTTCCATCCCGGATCACACCTTAAGAAAATCGATATTGACGACTGCCTCGACCGCATCGCCGAGTCGATCAATCTGACCTTAGAAAAAACTACCGGAGTAAAAGCTGTCATCGAAAACACAGCCGGACAAGGCTCGAACCTCGGCTTTTCATTCGGACAGATCGCCCGCATCATTGACGGCGTTAACGACAAGGAACGCATCGGAGTCTGCATCGACACCTGCCATGCATTCGCTGCCGGATATGACCTGGCCACGCCCGACGGTTACGAGGCAATGTGGGAGGAATTCGACAAGGTCATCGGGATGAAATATCTCAGCGGAATGCACATCAATGATTCCCAAAAAGGACTCGGATCGCATGTCGACCGCCATGAATCGCTCGGTTCAGGCATGATCGGAAAACCCTTTTTCCAAATGATGATGAACGATCCCCGCCTCGATTCGATTCCGCTCATCCTCGAGACTCCGGATGAATCGATCTGGGCAGAAGAAATCGCATGGCTATACTCACTCTCTGCCGATTAAGAGCCGGTTCCCCAATATTTGTTAACGCTGGGGCGGTCAAGTGTCGTGCAGATGTGTTCGCGCAGTGAGGGA